>JAKQHY010000098.1 GCA_029555965.1 Chloroflexota bacterium
GCTACGTCCTGCTTTTGGACCCGGAGTTTCTGCCCATCCACAACACCGGCCACCCCAATTTTGACCAAGAGTGCGACAAAGTCGTCCACTTTGCGCTTCGTCTTTTTCATAGCATCAACGAGTTCTGGTCGGTGGTTTTGTGCTTCTCCGAACTCATAGGCATCATCAGGCTGCGTTTTCAGATCGAGGCGTTCCGGGTTATCCCGAATGGCCTCGGCGACGCCGCGCAAGAACGTATAAAACTGCTGCTGTGAGGTTTCCGGCACCGGGATCGAGGAAACGGAGATGAGGTCGGGAATCGTTTCAACCCAGCCATTGGCGACACGTTGCGCGAGATTATCGAAGGTTAACCGTCGCATAAGAATAACTCCTTTTCACTTCGTTGCTTTTTCAAAGAGTTTGGCGGCCGGACAGCCTAACCGGCCTTGCACACAGTATTTGCAGAGCAGATTGCTGCGGATCGCTGCCGTTCCGCTGAAGGCCAGGACAACCAGGAGCGCCATCAGGATGAGACGTAGCCAGTTGAAATCCAGGAACGACAGGATAATCCCGCCGAGCAGGGGGAGTAGTGAGACCAGGAAATCGGGGAGGATTTCCTGCCACGTCGCCTCTTTCGCGGCGAAACGCTGTGGATCGCCCCGTTTGAACAGGATCGCGCACAGCCGTCCCTTGCCCGTGCCGCAGTTCTTCCCGTAGTAATAACAGTTGACGCAGCTTTTCTGCATCACCCGCACGTCCAGCCCCAGGCAGAAGAGTAGATAGACGATGGAGACCCAAAAACTGAACCCGGAAAGGATGATGGCGCCGAGGATGTAGATAGAAAAAGGTACTGACTCGCACACAATGATAATCCATGTTGGATAAGTTTCGTAACGCTTTTCCATATTTGCCTCCTGAACGAGGTGATTTTTGTCAGCAGATCAAGCGGATTGAGCAAGTTTTGGTTCGTGGATCGTCACAATCTGCTTCATCTGCTCAATCTGCTGATAAATTCATAGCTCGAATATCACATTGCTCAGCGCGTGGTAATAATTGCCCTGCCGGGCTGTGAAGCGCAGCACTGTGTAGTCGGGGTCGTTGACGCCGAGGGGATAATACCGCTCATAGCCTTCGCGCCAGAGCCGTTGGCGGGATTCCGCGTCTTGCAGCACTTCCACCTCGCCCACCAGCATCAACCCCATCCACTTCTCCATATCCACAAAGTAAAGGCACGCCCGTGGATCGCGGAGCAGTTGTCCTACCCGCCGGGATGAGGTGTTGGTGCTCAACCAGACCGTTTTCAGGCCCTCGTTTTCCATCTTGATCATGGCCTTGATGTGGGGCGTGCCGTCGTCGCCGTTCGTGCCGAGCATGACGATCCCGGAGCGGTCGGCCAGGGAGAGTGCTTGTTCGATGGCTTCTTCTTTTTCCATGGGGTGTTTCTCCTGAGGGTGGGGCTATAGCGCCTGGTGAATTTGGTCGAGCACGATGCGCGCGGGGGGAACCATCGCAAAGAATTCCTGCAATTGCCCGCAGGGATACTCGGCGCAGTGGGCGCAGTTGGCGACGCCGTGTTGCACCCCGCAGGCGCGGATGTTGCACTCGGCGCAGTGGCCGCACTTGTTCGGCCCGGTCAGACAGCCATCGCAGAGCACCGACGCGACGGTGATGCCGGGGGCGTTGTACGCCGCGCGCCATTCGGCCGCGACGGCTTCCAGCGCCGCCTGATCGTTGGCCTGGGTGGCGATGTAGGCCGGGCAGTCGCTGCACACGAGTCCACAGTACGCAATAATCTTATCCATTGGAAATCTCCGTATTTTGTGTGCCCTTACAGGGTTAGGTGAATTTGATCCAGAGTCACTTTCGCAGCAGGGGCCATCGTCCAGAAGCCCTGCAACTTCTCGCAAGGGTAGTCGCCGCAGTAGGCGCAGTTAGCGACGCCGCGTTCAATCCCGCAGGCGCGGATAGTACACTCAGCGCAGTAGCCGCACTTGTGTGACCCGGTCAGGCAGCCGTCGCAGAGCGTCCCCTCGGCAGTCGCATTGGGCTGATTGTACTTCTCGCGGGCGTCCTCCGCCAGTTTTTCCAGCGCCGGCCAGTCGTTCGCCTGGGTGGCGATGTAGGCCGGGCAGTCGCTGCACACGATGCCGCAGTAAGCAATGATTTTGTCCATGAATTTTCTCCTTTGAGTTGTTTTGTGGTACTTATGAGTGAAAACACTTTCTCAATTATAGAGGTGTTTTAACTATAGACTAAGAATATGTCAGAAGGCGTCATATAAATAGAAAACTTGTTCTATATCGGGAAATGCGACCTGGATAGGCTATCGCCGTCTTTGTAAAAATGGGATATAATCTTGGTGTATCCTTGATTTCCCCTTAGTGCTGTCGGAGGTAAACAATGAACACAGTCTTAGCAGACAAGTTGTCCGATCTCCAAAAAAACGGCGTTGCGCCAATCGTCCTTGCCAAAATGGGTGAATATATTGAGAGTGCGCCGCCTCCGCGTTTGCAGCAGATGTCAGCATACCGGATGGCCGACGAGTGGCAGTTGCCGCGCGCGGACGTGTTGATGGCCTTTCTCTACGGCACGCGCGTGGGGTTGTTTGACCTGGAATGGAGCATTCACTGTCCCTCCTGCACGGGCGTCACGGCTCATACCTTGCACTTGATGCAGCTTAAATCTGAATCGCATTGCGACTACTGTAAGATTCAAATTGACGCCAGTTTTGACCAGTCGGTGGAAGTGACTTTCAGGGTGAACGACAACGTGCGCAAGGTCGAAATAGCGCCGTATGGCGAGCTGGCGCAGCATTGGGATTACGCCGACTTCCTGGGGCAGTTTGAAGTCGCCCCTGGCGAGACGCGGGAGATTCCCACCGAATTCGCGGCCGGCCATTACTACGTCGGCTACCCACCGGTCATTGTGGCGGAGGGAACGGCAGACGGCCCGCAGACTTTGGACATCGCCTGGGATGGGAAGGAGTGGCAGCGCAAGGATAAAAACGTGCGCTATCCTGGCCCGTGCCTCATCCGCGCTGAGAACGCCGCCGACCAACCGGCGACGGTTTACTATATCCGCCGCAAACAATACCCCTGGACTTCGGCGGCAGAGATCACCTCCTTGCAGAATTTCCGCGACCTGTTCTCCAGCGAGCTGATTTCGGCGGACGAGACTTTCTCCATCCGCAACCTCTTCATTGTCTTCACCGACATTAAAGGCTCCACGGCGCTTTACGAACGGCTGGGCGACTCGGACGCCTATTATCTGGTCAAAGAACATTTCCGCATTTTGACGGACGTCGTGCGCAAGCACAACGGCGCGGTCGTCAAGACCATTGGCGACGCAGTGATGGCGACCTTCATGGTCTCTTCCGACGCGATGCATGCGCTCTTGGCGATGCAGGCGGCCTTTGAAGCCTTCGACGTGCAGGAAAAAATTCCCGAAGGCCACATCATCATCAAAGTGGGCGGTCATCGTGGCCCGTGCATTGCCGTCAACTCCAACGACCGGCTGGACTACTTCGGGCGCACAGTCAACATTGCGGCGCGCGTGCAGGGTCTTTCAACCGGGCGCGACATCATGCTCACCCGTTCTTTTTATGAAGAACCGTCCGTCAGTGACATTGTGACCGGCAGCGATTGGCAGGTGCGCCACTTTAAGGCCGAATTGCGTGGCATTGAAGCGCAGTATGACCTGGTTCACTTGACGTTCAACGCCTAAATTGCCTGGAAGAAATCCATCATATTTTCAGATGTAAAACCGGAGGACCCCTGGAATGCAAGAGACCCCTCACCCATATCTGCCAAAGGATGGCCGCCTGGCCGGGATAACGTCCGGCGCGGTGGATGGCCTGTCTGTCTCGAGCGTGTTCAGCCCCAATCGTTATGCTCAGGCTATGTCGCTGACCAAGGGCCGTAGTTGGTCAATGTTGCTGCTATTACTGATTGTCTTTGCCAGTGCGGTGGCCGGCATTGTGGATGTGTTGTGGGGTCTGGAATTCGCCTTTTTGTTTTCGGTGGCTTTTGTGGCGCTCCTGCTCCAATGGTGGTTGGCGACAATCCCGATTTCGCCTCGATTGGCAGCCGCCCTGAGCGCCATTTTGGGCGTGGATTATATCGCCATTCGCGCCGGGCGCTTGGAGAACCAGATATGGCTATGCTGGCGGGAGGTTTTTGTGCTGCTGGGCGCCTGGTTGTCATGGCTCTGGCGGACCTTGGGGGCGCTCCTGGTGTGGTTGGGACAGTGGGAATGGCGCGAGAAGGTCGGCCTGGTGTGGGAAGGCGCGCCCCAATGGTTGGCGCTGCCTGATGGTCGCGCCATGGTGGAGTCCTGGCTGTTTTTATGGCAGCAGATTGGGAATTTGTGGACACACGCCTACCAGTGGTTGCAAGTGGTTTTGGGCGGCGGTCCTCCTTTCGACGCCCTGGGGGCCACGTTGGTGTGGGCGGTGGTGCTCTGGCTGTTGGCGAGCTGGGCGGCCTGGGTAACAAGGCGTCACTACCAATCCTTGTTGGGTATCCTGCCGATCAGTGTCACCTTGTTGTTCGTCATTTCTTACACGCGCGCGTTCCCTTCCTCTCTTTTGCCGCTGCTGTTGTGCTGCTTTGTCCTGCTCGCTCTGGGGAATCACCGCGCGCGCGAAGCCCGCTGGGAGTCGTTGGGCCTGGACTTTGCCCGCGACCTGTGGGGCAAGCTCTTCCTGATCGTGTTGCCCATTGCGTTGGCGCTGGTGCTGTTGGGCCTGATTGTGCCGGCCTCTGATACTAACCCCATTGCCGAGTGGTTAGATGAACTGGTTTACGGCAAGCAAGATCAAACGGTGATGGATACCCTCGCCGACTCTCTGGGAATGGAACAGAAGCCGCCGCCGCCGGAGTTAGTGCCGGCTGAGGACATCCCCACGCCGGGGCTGCCGTCCGGACACAGTGTGCAGGCTGGCGCCGAATTGCCCAACCGCATTGTTTTGTATATGGCGACCAGTGATATACTGCCGATGCGCGGTGAAGACATGATGGACTTCGCCCCCCCCGACTATCGCTGGCGGAGTTATACCTATGATACGTACACCGGGCGGGGCTGGGTGACGACCGGGACCCAGGAGCTTTCCTACACGCTGGGCACGGCCATTGTCCCCACAGACACACTTGTCCACCAGCGGCTTGTGCGCCAATCGGCAACGCGCATCGCTGATCGGGGCAATATCGTCCACGTCGCGGGCACGCTGGTTGCCGTGGATCAG
The DNA here is from genome assembly GCA_029555965.1 of Chloroflexota bacterium. Classification (GTDB taxonomy): domain Bacteria; phylum Chloroflexota; class Anaerolineae; order B4-G1; family SLSP01; genus JAKQHY01. The sequence goes on from JAKQHY010000098.1 coordinate 5,222, forward strand.
GACTACACCGTCGCCTGGCGCTCCAACGGGGATTTCTTTGGCGCAACGGTCAATGCCAAAACCTATCACGCGGATGTGTTGCTCCCCGTTTTCACGGAACTCGCTTTGCGGGAAATAACGGCCCCCTATCCCGACTGGGTGTTGGAACGCTATTTGCAACTCCCCGACACGGTGCCGCCGCGGGTGATCGAATTGGCGCAGACTTTGACGGCCGATATCCCCATCACCTACGACAAGGCTATCGCTCTGGAATCGTACATGCGCACTTATTCGTACACACTGGAGGTGCCGGCGCCGCCGCCAGGCCGCGAGGTTGCCGACTATTTCCTCTTTGATTTGCAAGAAGGATACTGCGATTACTTTGCTACCACCATGGTAGTGCTGGCGCGCGCGTCTGGCTTACCGGCGCGGGTGGTGATGGGCTACATTGGCGGCGCGTTCGATCCGGGACTGGCGCGCTTCACCGTGCGTGAGCGGGATGCGCACGCCTGGGTCGAAATCTATTTCCCGGAGTATGGCTGGATTGAATTCGAGCCGACGTCGGGTCGGCCCGCTATTGTGCGGGTAGCAGGGTACTCCGAATCAGGGGAACCCGGTCAATTGCCGCCGACCCCGCTGCCGCCTTCGCCCCTGACGGCGCAACCCCCAGGCCCCTCCCGCGAACTGTTGTTCCTGTGGGACTTGTTGCGCTTGTTGGCCCTGGGGGTGGGGCTGCCGCTCATGGTGCTGCTGCTTGCTACTGTGGCGGATGCTTTATTCTTGCTGCTGCGCTATGATGCCAGAACACTCTCTACGCGCCTCTACCATCGGCTGCTCCGTTACGCCCACACCCTTGCTGTTCCCTTACACGTTGGCGATACCCCCTATGAGCTGTCTGTCGCATTCTGTCAACGCTTGACCGACATCCACGCCGACCGTGATATTGCGGAGGTCCTGGCTCCCGGCGAGGACGAAATCAAAGGGGTGGTGGAAACCTACATTCAGGCGTGGTACACACCGCGCCCCTTGGATAAGGCGGCTTGCCGCGCCGCCGTTTGGTCGTGGTGGAAGCTCCAATGGCGCCTGGAACTGGCGCGCCTGTGGCGCAAACCCCCACCGAACCCCAAACCCGTGCCGGCGCCTTATGCCATGAAATCCGTGTTCAGGAGATAGGGATGGCCCATATTTTTCAGATCAATATTTCGCCGGGCGGCGTGCCCAAATTTGCAGTGCGCTGCGCCGAAGTGACTCCACTTGGCCTGGTGGGGGACGCTCACCACAACGTCAAAGTTCATGGCGGGGTGCGGCGCGCGCTGTGTCTGTACTCCCTGGAACATCTGCTGGCGCTCCAGGCGGAAGGGCATCCCATCTTTCCCGGCGCAACCGGTGAAAATCTAACGTTGACCGGCTTGCCCTGGGACGTTTTGACGCCAGGCGCGCGCCTGCGTCTGGGGGTGGATGTGCGGATCGAGATTACCGGTTATACCGCGCCATGTCCCAAAATTATCGAAGCCTTTGCCGATGGCGAGATCCGCCGCATGTCCCAGGAGGCGTATCCTGGTTGGTCGCGGCTGTATGCTCAAGTGCTGACCCCAGGCCTCATCGGCGTCGGCGATCCTGTGCGGCTAGAGTCTGCGGAATCGTAACCGCGCGGTGGTTGGTCTGTGGGAATTGGACAATGTAAAGAAACCCATTATAGTGTCCCTTGCTGTGATTCCATACTAACCAACTTGTAACTTTATAACTCATTACTTAATCTGGAGGAAAACTGATGAAAATCTTAGTGACCGGAGGGGCCGGGTTTATTGGTTCTCACGTGGTGGATGCGTATGTTGCGGCCGGCCATGATGTGCTGATCCTGGACAGTCTGTGGTCAGAGGGGGGGGGGCGGCGCGAGAATATTAACCCGCGCGCCCGTTTCTATCAGCTCGATATTCGCAGCGCAGAGGCAGCAGATTTGATTGTAGCGGAACGTCCGGAAGTCGTCAACCTGCACGCTGCGCAACATTCGGTGAAAATCTCCACGGATGATCCCCGCCTGGATGCCGAGGTCAATGTGATGGGCTTGATCAATCTTTTGGAAGCATGTGTGGCCGCCGGGACGCGCAAGATCATCTTTGCCGGCAGCGGCGCCACCTATGGTACGGTGGACAAGATGCCCATTGACGAACACTCGCCGCAGCGCCCCCAGTCGCCCTACGGCATCACCAAGATGGTCACGGAGCACTATCTGCGCTACTATCAGCAGTTGGGGTTGACCTACACCATTTTCCGTTACGGCAATGTTTACGGCCCGCGTCAGGATCCCACTGGCGAGGCCGGCGTCATTGCGATCTTCACCGGGCGCATCCTGGCGAAAGAATCCGTGCGCATTGATTGGGACGGCGAGCAGCAAAAGGATTACGTCTACGTTGGCGACGTTGCCCGCGCCAATACCCTGGCATTGACCGCCGGCGACAATGACGTGTTCTGCATCGCCAGCGGGGCGGGCACATCGGTGAATGAATTGTACAAGCGCCTGTGCGGGATTATTGGCTATGAGTCTCCTATTGTGCGCGCGCCGATGCGTCCTGGCGACATCTACCTTTCCTACTTCGATTGCGCGAAAGCGCGCAACGTCCTGGGCTGGACGCCGCAGGTGGATTTGCAGCAGGGGCTGACCCTGACCGTCGCCTCGTTGCGATGAATATGATGCGTCTTAATGCTTTGTGGGTGCTTTCCCGATTGCTTTTGCTGAGCGCGGGACTGCTGTTGCTTGTCGGATGTCGCCCTGCGTCCACAATTTCCACGACCCCGACGCCCACCCCCTGGCCGACCATGACCCCCCGGCCTACGCCGACGCGCATACAGCCCACCGCCACTCCCGTGCGAGATGCACAGGCGTTTGCTCAGGCCGAACGCCTGGGGCGCGGCGTCAACCTGGGCAATGCGCTGGAGGCGCCTGCCGAAGGCGAGTGGGGCATGGTGCTGGAAGAAGAATTTTTCCCCTTGATCCGCGCCGCCGGTTTCGACACAATCCGTGTGCCGATTCGCTGGTCCACCCACGCTATGACCGAAACTCCCTACACGATTGATCCCGAATTCTTCGCGCGGGTGGATTGGGTGATCGAGAATGGTCTCGCCAACGATCTCAACGTCGTCATCAACATGCACCACTATGAGGAGATTTTTGCCCAGCCGGACGCGCACCGCGAGCGGTTTATCGCCCTCTGGGAGCAGATTGTGACGCGCTATCGGGAGCGCCCGGATAGCCTGTACTTCGAGCCGCTCAACGAGCCGCATGACGCGCTGGATTCCGCGCGCTGGAACTCTCTGATGGCGGACACGGTGGCGATGGCGCGCGCTCTCGATACGCGCCACACGCTCATCCTGACTGGCGCGGAGTGGGGCGGCATCGCCGGACTCCGGCAGATGCGGATTCCGGGAGATGGGAAGAACCTCATCATTACCTTCCATTACTACGATCCGTATCTGTTCACCCATCAGGGCGCCGAATGGAGCGGCCCGGAAGTCGGCACACTGGGCGTGATTTGGCCCGGTCCGCCGAAGACGCCGCTTGAGCCTGTCCCGGAGGCGCGCGCGCTGGCCTGGGTTGCCACCTGGTTCCAGCAGTACAACCAAGCCTCCGCCGAGCGCAACCCGGCCGGCCCCGCGCCCATCCGCGCCTCATTCGACGAAGTGGTGGCCTGGGCCGAGAAACGTGGCCTACCGCTGTGGTTGGGGGAATTTGGCGCATATAGTAAGGCTGACATGCAGTCGCGGGTCAACTGGACGACGTTTGTGCGCGAAGAAGCCGAATCGCGCGGCATCGCGTGGGCCTACTGGGAATTTGGCTCCGGCTTTGGCGTCTACGACCGCGAGGCGCAGCGTTGGAACGAGGGCCTGCTGCGGGCGTTGATCCCATCACAGTGACCCATTCTATCATAAGAAGTTCCGCGGTGGGATTCCAACCAAAGGGATCAGGGATTGGGGATTAGGGAGTGGGACAGCCCAATCCCCAATCCCCATTCGTTATTTTCAGAGGAATTACCCATTAACCTGCGGTTCGCCTGCGGGTGGATGAAAATTTTCACCGCAAAGACGCAGAGGACGCAGAGATTTTGCAATTCGCAATTCGCAATTCGCTATTTTCAGAGGAGGAAGCATGGCAAGTAAATCGGGAAATGACCATAAGTTGACGCGCCGCGACTTTTTGCGGACGGCAGGGCTGGCGACGGCCGGGGCGCTGATGGCCGGTTGTGGCAAGCAGTCGCCGCCGGAGCCGACGGCTGCGCCCACCGTGGCAGCCCCTTCCCTCGCGCCTATGCCGGCCACCGTCGCCATTGCCCAGGCCGATAATTACGATGCCAAGGTCGTCTACGACCGGCTGCGGACGATGGTGGATGGGCTAGGGGGGCTGAGCGATGTGGTGAAATCCGGCGATCGGGTCGCCATCAAAATCAACATGACGGGCGGCATCTATTGGGAAGGTAAAGTGCAGGGCTTGCCCGGCGTGGACACGTTTATCACGCATCCCGAAGTGGTGCGCGCGCTGGGGCAGTTGGCGCTGGACGCCGGCGCGAAGGAACTGTACATCGTTGAGGCTGCGAACCAATGGGATTCGTTTGCAGTGTGGGGCTACGAACAGGTGGCGGAAGACCTGGGCGCGACGCTCATTGATTTGAACGACACGAAGCCTTACAAAGATTTTGTGACCGTTAAGGTGCCCGGCGGCGGGGTGGTTTACCAGGAATTTGAGTTTAATCCCCTGTTGACAGAGATAGACGTTTTCATGTCCGTCTCAAAGATGAAATGCCACAATATCTGCGGCGTCACCCACACGATGAAAAACCTGGTGGGCCTGGTTCCCCTTCAACACTATGAGCGCAAGAAGGGGGATGGATATCGCACCATGCTCCACGGCCCAGACGAAAAATCTGCCGGATACCGTATGCCGCGCATTATCGTTGAATTGAACAAGGCGCGGCCGCTCCACTTTGGGGTGGTGGATGGCATTAAGACGGCAGAAGGCGGCGAAGGTCCCTGGATACAAGGGATGAATGCGGTTGAGCCGCACGTCTTGATCGCGGGTAAGAACGTTGTGGCGACCGATGCAGTGGCGACGGCCGCGATGGCGTTTGACCCCACGGCGGCTTCGATGACCGCGCCCTTTATCCGCGCCGACAATCACTTGCAACTGGCTTACGAAGCCGGTTTGGGGACAAATCGGCTGGAAGACATCACCATTGTCGGTGAGGCCATCGAGACTATCAAACACTCTTTCAAGGTCAGTGTGTAAAATTTTTAATAGCCCTTTTAGGGCGCAACACACCTGGGAGATTCCCGTGCGTTGCGCCCGCTACGCAGTCTTTTTCGCGCCCCTCTCTGGATGATAGGGCTTTATCATTCTCGGCTGGCAGCGCCTGTTTGAAAGGTTTTGCGGCTAAAGCCGCCGTAAAAAGGGGGTTTTGGGGTGACGGGCGGTAGCCCGTCACCCCAAAACCCCATTAAGAATCACGGCTTTAGCCGTCTCCTATGTCGTGGCGCACCATCCGGCGGGAGAATGATAAGACCCTGCTGGATGATGTTAACTCTTGACAAACTGCACTATAACAGTATAGTGTGAACACAGAATTGGAAGCGCTTTCAATGCGCCTTCGCGGGCTTTGGAAGCGCTTTCAATAGCCTTCGCGGACTTTGGAAGCGCGAGAGGCTTGCTTTTGTTGACCTTGCCGGACGGGCGGCGGACGTGGGCTTCCTTTTTTTTGCCTATCATCACAGAACTCGGTCTATTTTCGGAAAGAGGAGAACCTCTGTTATATATGGATACATCGTATCTTGACTACGAATTGCAAGACGGATACATCCACAACTGGCTGGTGGCCGGCCCCCAAGAGATCGCAGTCTCCGGCGCGGAAGGCCTGCGCGAGCATGACCGGAAGTTGCAGATTGCCCATGAGTTGTACGAGGCGGCCTCCGGCATCGTGCAGCCGCCGGTAGAAGGCGCCGTGTTGAAATTCAGCGAGGGTGAGTTGACCTGGCGCTACGTGCGCTGCCTCGATGATCACTTTGTAGATCAGTCTGTTTTTCACCATGAGTGGCATTACCTGCGCTCGTGGGCCTATACCCAGGTAAGCGTCTGGGAGGAACACGCCGTTACGTTGACGCTGACGACCAACGGCCCGGCGGACGTGTGGCTTAACGGGGAACATGTTCACCGCCAGGAACACTTCCATCACCAGCAGCCCCACAGCGTGACATTTAACGCCACTCTGCGCGCGACCACTGATGAAGGGCTGGCAAATGAAATCCTGGTGCGTTTCGAGGAAGTGGCGGCGCGCGAATGTCCCTACGTCATGGCGTTACATATTGCCGGCGTGGAAGCTGAGGATGCAGAAATTCGCGTCTCGACAACGGTGGCGCGCACGGCGCGGCGGCTGATGTATGAGCGCGCTTTCGAGTACGCCTACCTTGAGGAAGTGGTCAACTATAAGGGCGCAGCCTTCAATCTGCGTTGGTCCGAAGATTTGCCGGTGCGCTGTAACTACACCTACCACATTATGGACATACTGGGGCGCACCCACATTGACGGTTCTAGCGAAGCTGTGCCTGGGGCAGTCGCCGACGTGGGCCACGGCTATCGTCTGTGGGAACGACCCTATCGGGTGGTGTTGCGCGCGATAGCGGACGAATACTACAAAGACAACATTCGCTATCAATGGGAAATGCCGCTACAGGTGTTGGACACTCCCTATGTGGACAAATACGACGGCGCGTATGAGGCGCGTCGTCAAGAATCCTTGAAATATGCGGCGGGCCGTGAGGGTGACCTATTCGCGGAAATTGCCAAGATGGCGCTGGGGCAGTGGGATAAGTTGGCGCTGTCCGTCATTGACAAAACCCTAACGACCATCAATCACCGGGGCGATTGCAGTGACTTCTATTTGACGGGGCTGTTGGGGATGATGTATCGTTATATGGCCGATCCGGCCTTCCCCGAAGCGCTCAAATCGCCGTTGAAGGCGTGCGTTCTGAATTTCAAATACTGGCGCGACGAGCCGGGCGCCGACGCGATGTGTTACACGACCGAGAATCACAGTATCCTGTTTCACACCTGCGAAGTGCTGGCCGGGCAACTTTACCCGGAGGAGGTCTTCTCCAATACCGGGCAGACCGGCGCGTGGCATCGGGAGAAGGGAGAGCGGCTGGCGTTGGACTGGTTGAGCCAGCGGGGCGCCGGTGGCTTCCAGGAATGGGACTCCAACTGTTACTTTGACGAGGATCTCTTAGCGCTTTCTCACCTGGCCGATCTGGCCGAAGATACCACGCTGATGGAACTGGCCGCCGTGGTGATGGATAAGTTGCTCTTTACCATGGCGTTGAACTCTTACAAGGGCGTCTTTGGTTCCACCCACGGGCGCACCTATGCCCCCATGATCAAGGGGGCGCAACTTGAGGCCACATCGGGGATCAGCCGTTTACTGTTCGGCCTGGGGGTGTATAACCCGCACCTTCGCGGCCTGGTGAGCCTGGCGTGTTCCGAGTATGAGGTGCCGGCGCATTTCGTGGTGATTGCCACTGCGGCGCTGGAAGAAATGTGGAGTCGAGAACGCCACATCGGCGCGCCGGAGCTATGGGCTGCCTCCGGCGCATTGGGGCCGGAAGTCAATAAAGTCACCTACCGGACGCCCGATTATATGCTGTGCTCGGCGCAGGACTACCACCCTGGCGAAAGGGGCTATCAGCAGCACATCTGGCAAGCTACCCTGAGCCAGGATGCTGTCGTGTTTGTCAATCATCCGGCGTGCATGAGTGAGAACGGCGCGCACCGTCCCAATTTCTGGTGCGGCAACTTTATCTTGCCGCGTGTGGCGCAGTGGAAGGACACACTCGTCGCAATTCACAAGGCGTCGGCGGACGATTGGATGGGCTTCACCCATGCCTATTTCCCGATTTACGCCTTTGACGCTTATACATTGACGCCGCACTGGGCCTTTGCGCGTAAAGGCGATGGCTATCTGGCGTTGTTTGCGGCGCAGGGATTGGAACTGGTCAAGCGTGGGCCGAGCGCCTACCGTGAACTCCGTTCTCACGGCGCGGAGAACGTGTGGGTCTGCGCTATGGGCCGCGCCGCGTTGGACGGCAGCTTTGAGGCGTTTCAGGCGAAAGTGTTGGCGCTTGATGTGTGTGTTGAGGAACTGACGGTCCGCATGGCGACGCTGCGCGGGCCGGCGTTGACCTTTGGGTGGGAAGGGCCGCTAACCCTGGACGGCGTCCCGCAGCCCATCACGGGGTTCAAGCATTACGAGAATCCGTACTGCGTCGTGGATTTCCCCGTGTCGCGGATGGAGATTTTGGTGGATGGCTACGTCCTGGCTTTAGATTTTTCGTTAGCGCCGGCTTGATTTTTAACTTGACAAAGGGGTCTCTCACATTACACTGAAATTGTGTTTTATCCTTCTTAAGGTTTTTTCGCGTGTGACGGGTTCTCTCTCCATACCCTTTATGGAGCAGGGACTTTCCGTAAATCTGTAGGTTAGGAGGTGTCTAGCGCAAAACCCAATCATTCTATTCCCATCTTGTTTTGTCCATTAATCCCAAATTTTAGTGCCTATTAAGGAGGAAGAACAATGAAGAAGATTTCACGTCGGCAATTCCTACAGGTCTCGGCGACAGCGACCGCCGGGGCTTTGCTCGCGGCTTGCGGCGGCACGGCGACTCAAGCGCCCACCACTCAAGAGCCGGTAGCAGAAGCCACCAAGGCTGCCCCCCCGACCGCGACCCCCAAGGCAGTAGATACGCCGACCCCCGTTCCTGATCAGAAGTGGCCGCGCGAGAGTGTGGCCCGTAACCGCACCCTGGCGTTGTCGTATAGCAGCATTGGCGGCGTTGGCATTGGCAACTGTTATGCCACCGGGTTCACGCATCAATCTGGCGATGCTGCGCAGATGGAACCCATGTTTTTCTATGCCGCGTTGAACGACAAAACCTATCCCTGGCTGGCGGATAGTTACGAGTATAACGCCGACGCTACCGAGATGACCGTTTTCGTTCGCAAGGGCGCCAAGTGGAATGATGGCACTCCCTTCACAGCCAAGGACATTGCCTTTACCTATAACTACTTGATTAAGCACGCGGACGCCGGTATTCGTGACGGGTTTGAGGTCAAAAGTCGCTGCAAGTCTATTGAGGCAGTGGATGATTACACCGTCAAGTTCACTCTGAACGAGCCGGATTATCGGTTCCACTTCTCTATGTGCTCGGCGCGCTTTGACAAGGCTGTTTACCTGATTCCAGAACACATCTTCAAAGATGTGGATACCCCACTGGAGTTTATGGGGTGGGATCCGGGGGCGCATCCCGAATGGCCCGTTTATTCTGGCCCGTATAAGCTGACCCGCACTGAGGAAAACTTCCGCCAGTTTGATCTGCTGTATAGCTGGTGGGCCTACGAGGTCGGTTTGATTGACCACATGCCCTGGCCGGAGCGGATCACCAATATCCTCTATCCGAGCGATGAGGTGGGCGCGCAGTTGCTCATCAACAATGAGATTGACGCCGCGCTGGATATGCGGCCGTCCATCATCAAGCCTGTTCTCGAACAGGCCCCGCATATCATTTCCCACACCGGTCATGAAGCGCCATACGGCTACGTTGACTGGTGGCCCATCTCCATGTATTTCAACTGCCTCGAGAAGCCCTACGACAACCCTGACGTCCGCTGGGCTGTGTGTCATGCGGTTAATCAACAGACCCTGGTGGATGTGGGGTACGAGGGCGCGGGGAAAGTCACGGCCTGGCCGTTCCCCGATTATCCCGGTATCACGAAATACTATGCCGGCGCCAAGTCCATCACGGATAAGTATGATGTCCTGGCTTCCGATCAGGCCAAGGTTGAAGAATTGATGACCAAAGCCGGATACAGCAAAAATGCGGAAGGCTTCTGGGCGGATGCTGACGGCACGGCCCTGAACGCCGATGTCTATGCGCCGGTGCCGCTGTTCGGCGACATTGGCCCGGTCACGGTCGAGCTGCTGCGGCAGGCCGGCTTCAACGCCAACCACCTGACGCCCCCGGATGTGTGGACGCTCCTGGGCAATGGGACGGCGTTGTTGCACTTCTTTGGCCATGGCGGCAGCGTGGACGATCCTTACGTCACCATGGACTACTATCACAGCAAGTGGCAGAAGCCCACCGGTGAGGATTGCGGCAACAATCGCCCGCGTTGGGCCAACCCGGAGTACGATGCTGCGGTTGAGGAGATGTCCCGCACCAGCCCATCCGACACGGCGAAGATGCAGGAGCTTTTCAACAAGGCCATGGAAATCTGGCTGCGCGAGTTGCCGGAAGTCCCCCTGGTTCAGTGGTTCCATCGCCTGGCGATGAATACCACCTACTGGACGGAATGGCCTAACCAGGACAATCCCTACAACTCCGCTTTCTGGCACATCACCTTCCCCATCACGCTCTGGAACCTCAAGCCGACTCAGTAACGCTGGTTTGATCCGTTGTGGGGAGCCGTATGGCTCCCCACAACGCAACTGAGGGGGGTGTCCCGGTGGGGCGCATTTTTAGGCTCAAGTGGCTCAGATTGGATGTCAACCATGCGGTTGAGCAAGACTCAAGTGCGCCCTATTTTTTTGTCTTTGGGGGGCGACCATGTTCCTCGAAGTCAGAGAAATTCAGGGCGCGTAATGGGTTCGGCGCCGGCTATGCTTCCAGGCGTTTTAGTCTTGAGAGGAGGTGACGTATGCGTATACCGTTATCGTATGTACTGAAGCGGATCGGTTTCTTGCTTATGGTGATGTGGACGGCGGCCACCATCAATTTCATTCTACCCCATTTAAGCCCCAAAGACCCCGTGGCCGAGCAGGTACAGCAGAAGATCTCGTCGGGCGGCCTCAGCGCGGAGTCGGCCCAGGAGATGCAGGAGGCGTTAAGGACGCTGTATGGTTTGGACAAGCCGTTGTGGCAGCAATATGTGAAATATCTGTGGAATACCTTCCGCTTTGATCTGGGACGTTCTATCTATTCCTACCCACGTGAAGTGATGGATATTATCGGGCAGACCATCTGGTGGACGGTTGGGTTTGGGGGAACGGCTACGGTTCTGGCGTTTGTCATAGGCACGGTGTTGGGCGCATTGGTGGGGTGGTCCAAAGCCCCGAAGTTTTTGAGCGCCCTGATTCCCCCGTTGGCGATGTTTTCCGCAGTTCCCAGTTTTATCCTCGCGTTGGTGCTGATCTATTTTATGTCTTTTAAGTTGCAACAGTGGACGGGGGGCGCCTTCTACTTCCCCTTGCGCGGCGGATATTCCAGTGAGACGATCATCAACATTGCGGATCTTAATTTCTGGAAGGATGTGATCTGGCACTCGATCCTGCCGGCGTTGTCCATGCTGCTGGTCTCGACCGGCGGCTGGGCGCTGGGGATGCGCGCGATGATGGTGACAGTGGAGGGGGCAGATTATATCACGTTCGCTGAAGCAAAGGGCCTGAAGAACCGCCGTGTCTTTTTCCGCTACGCGCTACGCAATTGTATGCTTCCGCAGATCACCTCGCTTGCGATGCAGTTGGGCACCATTGTGACCAGTGCGACGTTGGTGGAAAGCATGTTCAGCTATCCGGGGATTGGCAACCGCCTGGGCACCGCAATTTCGCAATTTGATTATTACACGATGTACGGCATCATCTTCTTTTTGGTGATGGGGATTGCGGTAGCGACCTTCATCGTGGATATGATTTATCCCTTCTTAGATCCGCGCATTTCTTATGGGAGCTAGGGACTATGGGAAAGACAAAAGGATTTCTTAGTTATGTGCGCCGCAACCCGGCTTTGGGATGGGGGTTTGGCATTCTCTTAGCTTTATTCCTTTTTACGACGGTCGGGCAGTTGTTCGTTGTCCGCGAGAATGCTTACCCACTCAAAGTGCCGGTCAACAAGCCCCCCTCCGCGCAATACCCTTTTGGCACCGATAGCCAGGGCAAGGACCTCCTGGCCGGTATGGTGGTGGGCACCGGCATGACCCTGTCTATTGGCATGATCGCCGGGGTGATTGGCCTGGGGGTAGGAACGATCTTAGGATTCACGTCGGGCTACTATGGCGGTATCTTCGATACGGTAGTGAAATTTATCGTAGATGTGTTGATGACCATTCCCTCTTACTTGTTGCTCCTGTTGATTGCGACCACGGTGACAGACCCCGGCTCGATGAAGACGGTAGAAATGGCCCTGATCTTATCCATCGTCTCCTGGGTCGGGCCTACCCGGACGATCCGTTCCCAAGTGTTGAGCATGAAAGAGCGCGCCTTTGTTATGATGGCAAAGCTTTCCGGGATGAGCGGGATTGAGATCATCCTTAAAGAAATGATGCCCAACTTGATGCCGTACCTGGCTATCAGCCTGGCCGGGGCCGTCTCCGGCGGCGTGATGGGTTCCCTGGGATTGGAGGCGCTGGGGATTGGGAACCGGCGGGAACCGACATTGGGTATGATGATTTACTGGGTGCGCTATTACGGCGCTTTTCTGCGTGGGATGTGGTGGTGGATCCTTGAACCTGTGATTGCCATTGCCCTGGTTTTTATCGCCTTCCTGTTGATTTCTATTGGGTTGGATGAAGTCGCTAATCCGCGGGTACGGAGGAAAGTATGACCGAAGCCCTGCTGCAAATTAAAGACCTGAGGGTTTACTACCATGTGGACGCCGGCGCGGTGCGAGCTGTGGATGGCGTTTCTTTTAACCTGGAGGCGGGGATTAAGTTGGGCCTGGTCGGCGAATCCGGCTCCGGCAAGTCCACGATGGCCCTGGCCTTGATGCGCATGATCAAGGCGCCCGGGAAAATTGAGAGCGGCCAGATGATTTTGGATGGCGTAGACTTGCTACAGCTTTCCGAGGAGAAGATGCGCCAGACTAAGCTGATGAAACTTAGCATGATCCCCCAAGGAGCCATGAACTCACTCAACCCGGTGATGCGCATTGACAAGCAGATGATGGACGGGCTGGAGGATCATAACTCGCTCTTGTCCAAAGAGGAGTTGACTGCCCGCATCCAGGAACTTTTGACAGCGGTAGACCTGGATCCCAAAGTCGCCAAGATGTACCCCCACGAGTTGAGCGGCGGCATGAAACAGCGCGTTTGTGTGGCGATGGCGATCTCGATGGAGCCAGACCTTATCATTGCTGACGAGCCGACCAGCGCGTTGGACGTGGTTATTCAGCGCCAGGTGATGGCGATGATCAATCGCTTGCAGGAAAAACTGGGGCTGGCGTTGATTTTGATCGGCCATGATATGGGCCTGATGGCGCAGTCGGTGGATCGCCTGGCTGTGATGTATGCCGGCCGGATGATGGAGATTGCCGATACAAAAGTTATTTTCGGGAACCCGCTGCATCCTTACACGCAACTACTCATCAGCAGCCTGCCGGTGTTGGAAAACAAAGGAGTCTTCAGCGGTATCCCCGGCGTTACGCCGTCGCTGTTGACGCCGCCCCCTGGCTGTGTCTTCCATACGCGCTGCCCTAAAGCGCGGGATGTGTGCCGGGAGCGAATTCCGGTTTTCACAGAAGTGGAAACCGGGCGTTGGGTTGCCTGTCACTTAATCACTGCGTAGGATGGGACGATGGCTACATCATTGATAGAACTTAAAAACGTAACAAAAATCTTCGGCGGGAAGAAAAACTATACCGTCGCGCTTGACGACATGTCCCTGGCCCTGTCAGAGAACTTCCCGCGCATTGTCACGGTGGCCGGTGAAAGTGGCAGCGGCAAAACGACAATGGGTATGTTGCTCCTGGGATTCTACTCACCCACGTTTGGGCAAGTTTTTTATAGGGGCCAGGACTTGCGCGAATTGACGTGGACCGGGATGATGGATTATCGCCGGAATATCCAGGCCGTCTTCCAAGACCCCTTCGCCGTCTACAACCCTTTCTACAAAGTGGATAACTTACTGAGTATCCCCATCAAGAATTTTAAGTTAGCCAGTTCCGGCGCTGAGGCGCGTTCTATGATGGAGGAAGCCTTGACCAGCGTGGGGCTGCGCCCCGAGGAGACGCTGGGCCGCTTCCCGCACCAACTGAGCGGCGGGCAACGTCAACGCATCGCGGTAGCCCGCGCCCTGTTGCTGAAGCCCAAACTGCTCATCGCGGACGAACCGGTCTCGATGGTGGATGCGTCGCTGCGCTCCACGATTCTTAAGAGCCTGCGGGCGCTCAACCAGGATTATGGCATCCCCATTTTTTACATCACCCATGATCTGACGACGGCCTATCACGTCAGCGACTACATCATGATTCTCTATCACGGCTCGGTGATGGAAGTCGGCAACGTGGACAAGATCATCCGCGATCCGCAACACCCTTACACTCAACTCCTGGTGAAATCTATCCCCTGGCCCGATCCCAACATGGCCTGGGGCGATGCGGATGACATCATCAACAAGAGCAAAGTGGCCTTCGTCAAGACGACCGGATGCAAATTTTTGCCGCGCTGCCCCAGGGCGCACGACATCTGCCAGACGCAGCCGCCAGCCCTCTTCGCCAAAGACTCCGACCGGGCCGTCGCCTGTTACCTGTTCAAGGATGCGCCGGTGGTACCACGGGAAGAACTCGGGACGTTGTTCCGTGAGGCTGTATAGGCTTTGCTTTTTGATTGGATTCTAAAGCACAGTGCGTGAATGGAGGGGTTTTTGCAAGCGTCGGGCGCTCTGCAAGAACCCCTCTTTGTGTGGAAGGTAGGGGAGAAGAATGATACAACCGGTAGGCCGCAATGATCCCTGCCCCTGTGGCAGTGGAAAAAAATACAAGCAATGTCACGGACGCCTGGCGCCGCCGGGCCTCCAGCCGCCGGCGCAGGTGCTCTACGTCCACCCGGCAAAGCAGGACGTGGACTTCTATGCCCAGCACCTGGATTCTCACACCGGCGCGTTGGGGCGGCCCTACGGCCTGATGCCGTTGGGCCTGCCGGCGTTGGTCAACCTGCTGCGGCAGAACGGCATTGAGGTTAGGGGCTTGAATTACCCGATGGAGAAGAAACTGGCCCCGGCCTTCGACCTGCGCCGCTGGCTGAAGGCGCAGCGCAGCCGGGCGCGGCTGATCCTCATAGACATGCACTGGTACGAGCACACTTACGGCGCTATCAGCGTCGCCCAGGTCTGTAAAGAAGTCCTGCCGGAAGCCTGGACGGTGTTGGGCGGGCTGACGGCCTCCGGCTTCGCGCGGGATATTCTGGTGGACTTTGCTGCCGTGGACTTTGTGATTCGTGGCGACGCAGAGATGCCTTTGCTAAAATTGGCGCAGCGTTTGTTGGCGGATCCGCAGCGGTCAGACGCCATCCTGGACTTTGGCGATATTCCCAACCTCTCCTACCGCCAGGATGGTGGGGTAGTGGAGACTCCGCAGACCTATTGCGCCGCCGCTGCCGATCTGGATCGCCTGAACTTTGCGGACATTGACTTCCTGGAACATCACGAAGAATACTTCATCCACGAATACATCGTCACCGATTTGCAGGTCGCGCGGCAAACCGTGGACAAAAGCGCCTTCCGTGGGCGCTGGCTGTGTACGGCGCGTGGCTGCAAGTTCGAGTGTTCCTACTGCGGCGGCTGCCAGAGCGCGCACAAGATGCTGGCCGGACGCGACGGTATCGTTCCCCGCTCGCCGGAGAAAGTCGTGGAGGAGTTGGGGCGGCTGGCAGAGAATCAGGTGATTCAGGCCTCCATGTCCTACGATATTGCCGAGCTGGGGGAGGCTTATTGGCGCAAGCTGTTCTCCCTGCTGCGCAAAAGCGGGGTCAGGATTGGGCTGTATAACGAATTCTTTCAACTGCCGCCCGCCGGACTCATCAAAGACTTTGCGCGCAGCGTGGATATGACCCATTCCTGCCTGGCGCTCAGCCCGCTTTCCGGCAACGAGCGTGTGCGGCGGCTCAACGGGAAGCGGTACACTAACCGCGAATTGCTGGACCTCCTGGACGCCCTGAATTTGCACAACGTCTCGATTTTCGTCTACTTCTCCCTCAACCTGCCGGGAGAAAACGAGACCACCCTCGAGGAAACCATTGCTTTGGCGCGGCAGATTTGCGACGTGTATCCCACTTCGCTGCTCAAAATCCTGAATTCCTGCCATACCGTGGACCCGCTTTCTCCCATGCAGCAGCACCCCGAAAAGTACGACATCACCGTGAGCATGACCACCTTCAGGGACTTCTACAACTACTGCCGGGAGACGCAGCTCGCTGCGCCCGAGGCGCGCACCGGCGCCTGGCGCGGCTTCACGGCGACCACGGTCGAAGGCTGCTCCCTGAAGGTCATGGCCGACAAGTGGGACGCCGCGCGGCAGGGTCACGAATCCTGCTGGTGGCCCATCCCGCCCAGTTGGTGAGGTATTAGCAGGGGGGTGTTTTCGCGGGCGGTACACCGCCCGCGAAAACACCTTCTCTTAATTCGCCGCTTTAGCGGCTATTTTCGAGGAGAGGACTCTATCCGATGCAAAAAGCGAACCCCAATGATCCTTGCCCTTGCGGCAGCGGCAAAAAGTACAAGTATTGTCATGGCAGCGTGGGCGTCCGCCAATTGGAGTTGCCCACGCCGGTGCTCTACATCCACCCGGCCAAGCAGGGCGTGGACTTCCCCAGCGAACCGACGGAATACACGGTGGGCCGCCCCTACGGCCTGATCCCAATGGGTATCCCCGCCCTGGTCAATTCCCTGCGCGAACAGGGAATTCGGGTGAAGGGCATCAACTACCCGATGGAGCGCAAATTTGATCCCGTTTTCGACCTGCGGCGCTGGGTGTTGCAGCATGAAGGCGTGCGCGTCATCCTGATTGACCTGCACTGGTACGAGCATTGTTACGGCGCGATCAGCGTGGCCGAAGCCTGCAAGGAAATCCTTCCGCAGGTGTGGGTGATCGTGGGCGGACTGACCGCCTCGGCCTATGCCGGCGAGATTCTGGCCGACTTCCCGGCGGTGGACTTCGTCATCCGGGGCGACGCGGAGTATTCGCTGCTGCCGCTAGTGCAGCGATTGCTGGCGCGGGAGCGCGCCGCTGCCCTGCCCGACCTCGGCGACATCCCCAATCTCTCGTACCGGCTTGACGGCCAGGTGGTGGAAACCGTGCGGTCCTATTGCGCCGCGCCGGAAGACCTGGCGCGGCTGAATTTTATGGACATTGACTTTATGGAGCACGAAGACTCCTACTACGTCCACGAGTACCTGGTGGTGGATATGGAGGTGGCGCGGCGGGCGGCGGCGGGCGCCGATGTGGGGCGCTATCGGGGGCGCTGGCTGTGTACCGCGCGCGGCTGCGACTTCAACTGCTCTTACTGCGGCGGCGCCAAAAGCGTCCACAAGGCCCTCGCCGGGCGCGACGGCATTGTGCCTTGCCCGGTGGAACGCATCGTGGAGCAAACCCGCTATCTCCACGACGCAAAACAGGTGATCCAGGTCGCCTTCTCCTACGACATCGCGGAAATGGGTGAGTCGTACTGGCGGAAGCTGTTCGCACTGCTGCGCAAGGAGAGCTTCAAGATCGGGCTGTACAACGAGTTTTTCCAACTGCCGCCGCGCGGCTTCATCAAGGACTACGTGCGCACCGCCGATATGGAACATTCCTGCATTGCCCTGAACCCTTATTCCGGCTCCGAGCGCGTGCGGCGCTTCAACGGCAAGCGGTATAACGATGCTGAACTTTTCAACGCACTGGACGAGCTAAACCTGTACAACATCCCCATCTTCGTCTACTTCTCCCTGAATTTGCCCGGCGAGGATGAGCAGACGATAGAGGAAACCATCGCGTTGGCGGATCGGATCTACCATCATTATCCCCACTCGCTGCTCAAAATCCTGAACTCGTGCCATACCGTCGAGCCGCTCTCCCCGATGCTGCAAAGCCCCGAAAAGTACGGCATCACGGTCAGCATGTCCACCTTCACGGACTTTTACGCTTACTGCCGCGAGACGCAGCTTGCCAAACCGGGGGCGCGCACCGGCGAGTGGCGTGGTTTTGCGACGGTCGGCCCGCCTGAACGCTCCTTGCAGGTGATGGCCGACAAATGGGACGCGGCCTGTCGGGGACGCGAAGCCAGCATGTGGCCGATTCCGCCGAGCTGGTAACAACCGTTGGGCGCCGTGAACGCAAAATGCCCCGAAGACATTTTGCGTTTTTTGTTGCATGGAGTATCTTTAGGGCGAGAGGTGAACCATGAACACCAATATCCCCACTTTTGTTAGGACTGCTTTAATCTGCTGGATCCGCTCAATCTGCTGACAAAAATTGGACACTATTGTGGAAGAACGGGAACGGCTGGAACAGACCATCGGCGCGCTGGAGGCGCAACGCGCGATGTTGGGTGATGTTGTGGTAGACACCGCCCTTGCGCCGTTGCGGGAGAAGCTGGCCGCGTTGACGCCGCCTGCCTCCGACCTGGTCGGCGAGCGCAAGCGCGTTACCATTCTGCTCGCCGACGTCAAAGGCTCTACCGACCTGGCCGAGCGCCTCAGCATCGAAACGTGGGTCGAGGTGATGAATCACCTGCTCAAGTTGCTGTCAGCGGAAGTTTACCGCTACGGCGGCGAAGTGAACCAGTATCGCGGCGATGGCCTGCTGGCGTTTTTCGGCGTGGCGACGGCGCACGAGGATGATCCGGAGCGGGCGATCCTGGCGGCGTTGGCGATGCAGGCGGTGGTGCGCCCTTACGCGGCGGAACTGGCGGAGCGCGAGGGTGTGGAGCTGTGGGTGCGGGTCGGGATCAATACCGGCGAAGTCATCGTGACGCGGGTGGGGGACTGGCGGCAGCACAGCGAAGACACCGCGATGGGCCGCGCAGTGGCGCTGGCCGCGCGGATGGAAACGTCTGCTGAACCAGGCGCGGTGTTGGTGGCGGAGCCTACCTATCGCCTAGCGCGCGCGCAGTTTGAATGGCAAAGCCTTGGCGCGATCACCGTCAAAGGATTCCAACAGCCCATCCATGTCTACCGCCCGCTGCGCCACCACCCCGCGCCGGGCAAGAGCCGGGGCATACCGGGCCTGGTCGCGCCGCTGGTGGGGCGGCAGGCCGAACTGCGCGCGTTGCAAACCGCCGTGGAGCGGCTGCGTGAGGGGGTGGGGGGCATCGCCATTTTGGTGGGGGAGGCAGGCCTGGGCAAATCCCGCATGATCGCCGAATTGCGTCAGTGGATGGCGCGTTTTGCGGAGTGGCCCCCGGGCGAAACTCCCGCCGGCGCGGTTGCCCCTGCGTCTGCTCCACCGCTCTGCTGGATCGAGGGTCGCTGTGTTTCCTATGGCGCCTCCAGCGCCTATATGCTTTGGCTGGACGTGTTGCGCGAATTGTTGGGACTGACGCCAGACTACTCGTCGGAGAGCGCGCAGGACGGGTTGGCGCAGGAGTTATCCCGAATTTTTCCCGACACCGCCGCACAAATCGCCCCGGTGTTGGCGCACCTCTTGACGCAACCCGCAGTACACGCCTCCCCACAGGAGGCGTTGGCTGTTCCAGAAGAAGCGCCGGCGACCCGATACGTGGACGGCGAGAGTCTGAAGACGGACGTTCTTGGCGCGGTCGAGCAAGTTTTGGCAACTGCCGCCGGACGCAGCCCGCTGATTATCGTCTGTGAGGATTTGCATTGGGCCGACCCCACCTCGCTGGACCTCTTAACGCGCCTTTTTCCCCTTACCGCGCAAACGCCGTTACTCTTGATCTGTATTTTGCGCCCAGAACCGCAGCCGCTTTGCGCTCACTTGCGGGAGGCCGCCGCGCCCTATCGCCCGTTGGATTTGAATCTTGCGCCGCTCTCGTCCGCCGAAAGTTTGACGTTGGTGACGCACTTGCTGCGCGTCAACGGCTTGCCGCCGCAGTTTTGGGAGCGCATCCTGGGGTATTCTGAGGGCAATCCGTTCTATATCGAAGAACTGCTGCGTGCCTTGCTGGATGGCGGCTCGCTGGTGTACGATGAGGCCGGCGGGTACTGGCGTATGGCGCAGGATGCCGCCGTGCCCACGATTCCCGATACGCTGCACGGCGTCCTGGCCGCGCGTATTGACCGTTTGCCGTCGCGCACCAAGCGGGTCCTCCAATTAGCGGCGGTGATCGGGCGGATTTTTGCCTATCGCGTGCTGGAAACTCTGTGGTTGATGGAGTCTGGTGCAGAAAGCGGCGCGGGGGAGACTCTCGATGCGCATCTGAGCCTTTTGGAACAGACGACGTTGCTCCGGGAGCGCCCGACCAAGGCTGAATTCGGCTTTAGCGCGGAACGGACGTACATTTTCAAGCATTATCTGACGCAACAGGCTGCCTACTATAGTCTGCTGGAACGCGAGCGGCGCGCAATCCATCAACAGGTAGCCGAGGCGTTGAAGCAGTTACACCCGCGTCAGTTGTTCGACCTGGCCGAGTTGCTGGCCTATCACTGGGAGTGCGCCGGCGAACCAGGGCGGGCGCTGCCGCACCTGTTGCGCGCCGTTGACAAAGCTGCGTTTCGCTTTGCCGACGCGGAAACGTTGGATTATTTGGAACGGGCCGCGCAAGCCGCGCAAGCCGCGCACTTGACGTTGGCCGAGGCGGACGTACACGTGCGCTTCAACTATATTTTTCGCCGCCAGGGGGATTATGTTGCCGCGCACGCGCATTTGGAGCAGGCGCTGACGATTTACCAGGGGTTTGGCAATCAGCGGCGGGTGGGGGAGATTCTCACCGAGTTGGGGGTGCTCGCCCGGCGGCAGGGCGAGTATGTGGAGGCGGCAAAGTATTTCGAGCAGACGTTGCAGATCAGCCGTTTGGTCGGCAACCGGCATGGCGAAGCCGCCGCGCTCAACCATTTGGGCACGATTGCGCGGTCGCTGGGGCGGTATGTGGCTGCGCAGCGTCATTTTGAACAGGCATTGCGCCTGAGCCAGGCGCTGCATAATGGTTGGGAGGAGGGCGCGGCTTTGCTTAACCTGGGGATTGTGCTACGCCATCTGGGGGATACTGCCGGCGCGGAGACCTGTTTTGTGCAGGCCTTGGCTCTGTATCAGCGGCTCCATGACCGGATCGGTGAGGGCATGACGTTGGCCGCCTGGGCCGCGCTGGCTCATATGCAGGGCGACGATGGAACGGCCCTGGCGCACGCGCAGCCGGCCTTAAGCATTGCGGATGAGATTGGCGACCGCTCCCAACAGGGCTACGTGTTGACGGTGTTGGGGCGCGCCTTTGTCGGTCTGGGACAGTGGCAGCAAGCCAAGAAAGTCTATGGCGAGGCCATGACCTTGCGTCACAAGTTGGGAGAACACCACCTGGCGCTGGAATCACTGGCGGGTCTGGTCGAGGTGGCGGTGCTCCAGGATGATTTGACACAGGCGCGGCGCTGGGTAAACGAAATTCTCGCCGCGCAGTCGGAGGGCAATCCGGCCTTTTATGGCGCGGACGACCCTTTTCAGGTCTATCTGACCTGTTATGAGGTGTTGCGGCGCGCGGGGGACCCACGGGCGGGCGCGGTATTGTCCGAGGCCCGGCGTCATTTGCAAGCGCAGGCCGCGGAACTGGTAGATGCGGCGCAGCGTCGTTCGTTTTTGGAGAAGGTGCCGGCGCATAGCAAGATCATGCAGGCTTGGGATGAAAATAACGTTCTGAAATTTCAACCTTTGAACGTTACAACGGCTGAAGAGGAGCGAGACGATGACGATGAAACGATGGTATGGGATAGTGACTGTGGTGATTGTGTTGGGGGTAGTTTTGTTGGGAGCGTGCGGCGGCGATCAAACGCCTGAACCTGAATTGTCCGACGGGGCGGCGCTCCTGGAAGCGCGTTGTGTGCAGTGTCATGGTTTGAGCAAGACCACGAATGAGCAGAAGACACAGGAGCAATGGCAACAAACCGTGACCCGGATGGTCGAAAAAGGGGCGCAACTGAACGCGGACGAGCAGGCTACCCTTGTGACTTACCTGGCGGAAACTTACGCCCCTTAGGGTCTCTCTATGAACCCTGTGTGCTCTGTGGCTATTTTCAAGGGAATTCATCATTGACGCCTGGCGTTCACCGGCGGTTGGATGAAAATTTATAGCCTGAACGCCGGGATCAAAAGGGGTTTTGCGTGCGCGGTATACCGCGCACGCAAAACCATCCTTTTAACTCGCTGCTTCAGCGGCCTATTTTCAAGGGAATTCGTTATTAACCGGGCTTCACCGGCGGTTGGATGAAAATTTCGCCAACGATTACGATAACGATTGCGATAACGATTTGCTATTTGCTATTTTCAGAGGAGAGAGGAGGTCAATGGATGGAAAAGCTGAGCGTCTATAACAATGTCATCGCACAGTTCAACAAGGCTGCCGACAAGATGGACCTGGATACTGAAATCCGCAAGATTTTGGGCTGCACGATGAACGAAATCATCATACACTTCCCGGTCATCATGGATGATGGGCACATCCAGATGTTTACCGGCTATCGGGTGCAGCACAACAACGTCCTGGGACCGTTCAAAGGCGGGCTGCGGTATCACCCTTCTGTCGAGATTGACGAGGTGCGCGCGCTGGCGACGTGGATGACGTGGAAATCGGCCATCGCCGGCATCCCCTACGGCGGGGCCAAGGGCGGGATTCAACTGAACCCGGCGGACTACTCCAAATCCGAACTGGAGCGGATCACGCGCCGTTTTACATTCGCGCTGGGCAGCAACATTGGGCCAGAGTACGACATCCCCGCGCCGGACGTCAATACCAACGCGCAGATTATGGCCTGGATTCTGGACACTTACCTTTCGATGATGTCGCCGGCGGAGCAGAACCGGTGCGTCCACGTCGTGACGGGCAAGCCGATTGAGTCGGGCGGCAGCCTGGGGCGTGACAAGGCCACCGGGCAGGGACTTGTGTTCGTGCTGGAAGCCTGGGCCGCGGATAATGCTTTCGATTTGGGGCGAGCGACGTACCTTGTCCAGGGGTACGGCAATGTCGGCTCGTGGACGGCGCGGCTGCTCAAACCCCACGGCGCGAAATTGTTGGCAGTGGAGGATCACACCGGCGCGCTGGCGAATCCGGCGGGCATTGACGCCAACGATCTGCACGCTTATGTGCAAATCCACAAGGGGATTGCCGGCTACTCCGGCGCAAAGCCTATCACTCACCGGGAATTTATGAGCACCAAAGCAGACCTTTTCATTCCGGCGGCGTTGGAAAATCAGATTACGGCGGATTCAGCGCCCTGGTTGCAGGTGAAATTGGTGGTTGAAGGGGCGAACGGGCCGACCAATGTGGCGGGCGACGCCATCCTGCAAGAACGGGGGATCGCGCTGCTGCCGGACGTGTTGTGCAACGCCGGCGGCGTCATCGTGAGCTATTTCGAGTGGCTTCAGAATAAACGCAGCGAGTTCTGGGAGTTGGAGGAGGTGGACGCCAAGTTGCATCGCAAGATGGTCGGTGCGTACCGGCGCGTGCGCGATACGGCGGCGCAGTTTGGCACGGATTGGCGCACGGCTGCTTACATCGTGGCCCTGACCCGGCTGGAGAAAGTCTACAAAGAGCGCGGCATCTTCCCATGAGTCCAATTCCGTCAAACGTCAAACGGCAGGGGACTTGCCGTTTGACGTTTGCTGTTTCATTGTCAAATTATCAGACTCAGGTATGCTTGAAACCAGAAAGTATCAGCCAATTGAATTTTTCTTATGAAAGGAGCCTAATATGTCTGTAAAAATCATCGGAGAGCCTCTGTCCAATATTCCCTGGCAGGAGAAACCGGCTGGTTGCCAGACGACTGTGTGGCGCTACTCGGCCAATCCGGTCATCCCGCGCAACGCTATCCCGTGCGCCAACAGTATCTTCAACAGCGCCGTGGTGCCTTATCAGGGCAAGTTTGCCGGCGTGTTCCGGGTGGATGACACCGGGCGGCAGATGCAGTTGCACGTCGGACGCAGCGAGGACGGTATTGCGTGGCAATTGCAGCCGGAGCGTATCCAGTTTGCTTGCAATCCGGAGGAGTGCGATTGTAGCGAGGTCAACCATTTCATTTATGGTTACGATCCCCGTGTGGTCTGGATCGAGGATCGCTATTACGTGACGTGGTGCAACGCTTTTCATGGTCCGACCATCGGCATTGGTTACACTCACGACTTTAAGACGTTCTACCAACTGGAAAATGCCTTCCTGCCGTTCAACCGCAACGGCGTGTTGTTCCCCCGCAAAATCAACGGCAAGTTTGCAATGGTGAGCCGTCCCAGCGACAACGGCCACACCCCCTTTGGCGACATCTTCTACAGCGAAAGCCCTGACATGCGTTTCTGGGGCAATCACCGTTACGTTTTTGGAACGCATGGCGGCTGGCAAAGCACGAAAGTCGGCGCCGGGCCGATTCCTATTGAGACCTCGGAGGGCTGGCTGCTCATCTACCACGGCGTGCTGACCTCGTGTAACGGTTTCGTCTACAGTATGGGCGCGGCCCTGCTCGATCTGGACAAGCCGTGGAAAGTCATCAAGCGCGGGCGGCGGTATCTGGCTTCCCCGCAGACGCCCTACGAGTGCATGGGCGACGTGCCCAACGTCTTCTTCCCCTGCGCGGCGCTCTGCGACGCTGCCACCGGCCGGCTCGCTATCTATTATGGTGGTGCGGATACAGTGGTAGGGTTGGCGTTCGGGTACGTGGACGAGATTTTGGACTTTGTGAAAACCGATTCGCTAGTATAATATTATCTATTCCTCCAAAAACTATAGAGACGGCCCACGCAGGCCGTCTCTATTTTGTAGAGTTGCCGCCCGGGTGGTGTTTGGAACGCTCACCTCAATTGAGGGTAGAGAGGACAAAAACTATGACAGTTAAGCGATTTACAAAACTTTTCTGGCCATTGATGATGTTATTGACGATGATTGTAGAGATGGATGCTCCTAAGGCCGTGTCCGCGCAACAAGGAGGCGCCAACCTGCTGGTCAACGGGGATTTTGAATGGTGGGATTGGGACATCCGTTCCTGGCCCTTTCAAGATGGTGTTCCCGAAGTACAGATTTGCCCTGGGTGGCGGGCATTTTATGTGGATACCGCGCCGGATGGTGTTCCGGCCCCGGAATTTTGGAAGCGCCCGGAATTCCGCGACGTCAAGGCGTCCGAGTTCGCCTACCGCGTCCATTCAGGAAATCTGGCGCAAAAGTATTTTACCTTTGGGGGACAGCATATTGCCGGTCTGTATCAGCAGGTAGGCGGTATTAAGCCCGGCACGCGGTTGCGCTTTTCGGTGTATATGGAAACGTGGGGTTGCATGGCCGGCGAGAAGGATTGGAATATTTGTCCCACCGGTCACTTGTCCAATAATCCCTCGCCTATGCATACCAAAGTTGGTATTGACCCGACCGGCGACACCAATCCCTGGGCGAATACCGTTGTGTGGGGGCCGGAGATCAATGCCTATGATACCTGGACCCTGTTTCAGGTAGACGCTGTAGCGAAAAACAACACAGTGACGGTCTTCACCTACTCGTATGCCGATTGGTTCGATAACGTTTTCCGCATGCATAATGACGTGTATATTGACGATGCCAGCCTGGTAGTATGGAACGAAAGACCGCCCACCATTACCCCGCGTCCCACAGCGACGCTTGATCCCTCGCTGCCCACCGCTACCCCACGGCCCACGGCGACGGCAGGGAACACGCCAACGCCGTTAGCTACCGCGACACTGCTGCCGGATGGCGTCATTGTCCATGTTGTGCAGACCGGCGACACCCTGTCGGCCATTGCCAAGCGTTATCAAGTGCCATTGGCGCAAATTGTGCAGCTCAACGCGCTGACCAATACCAATGTGGTGAGAGTAGGGCAAACCCTGGTCATTGCTACACCCGAGGTAACCGCGACGCCCCTTCCCACAGACACACCGTCGCCCCCGCCGCCTACGGCTACACCCACGTCCACGACCATGCCTCCCACATCTACGATGCTGCCGACGCTCCAACCGACGATCACGCCGCTGCCCGCGCATGCCATGAGTGTGACACCGCCGGCAACACCCTCACCGTTGCCCTCTGCTACGCCGACCCCGTCTGACAGTGCGCTGGCGGGATTTTGGCTCTTGGTGATCGGTATAGGGATCGTCATTATAGTTTTGGTGGTAGTGTTCGTCATGCTGCGCAACCAGCGCTCACATCGGTTGCGCCTATAGTAAGTTCTGTGCGTTTCCCTTACGCGGCAACCCTGCGGTGGCTGTTTCCCAGCCGCCTTTCTCCTGTCAATAGGAACATATTCTATTTTACCGTAGACACTGCCTTGCAGGGCATGATGAATGGGGGGATTTTTAGTTTCCTCTCGGTTTTCATCGTGCGGCTGGGCGCTTCCAACTTGATGGTTAGTTTGCTGGCCGCGTTGCCCTCCATCGTCACCGCCCTCTCGTCCATCCCCGCCGCCCGCTGGGTGGAGCGGCAGCGCGATATGATCCGCTTTGTGAATTTTGCCCGCCTCTTCTTCCGGGGATCGTTTCTGGTGATCGCCCTGCTGCCTTTTTTTGTCCACGAGCATTTGGTGGAAGTTATTGTGGTGGTGTGGGCCGTCAAATCGGTTTTTGGCGCCGTGGTGGATATGGCGTGGATGACGGCGGCGGCCGAGATGCTCCCGCCGGAACGCCGCGCCCGCGTTAACGGCGCGCGCTGGGCCATCCTGAGCCTGGTGACGGCCGGCTCGACGGCTGTGTTTGGCTATCTGCTGGATCGGCTGCCCTCGCCACTGAGCTACCAGCTTGTGTTCCTGATTTCCTTCATCGGCAGCACCGCCGGGATGTTCTTCTACGCCAAAATTCGTATCCCGGACAATGTGCCGGTGGTGCATACGCCGGGCGCGCGGCAGTCGCTTTGGCAGCGGGCGCGCGCTTACGGGCAGATGGTGGCCGTTCCGGCCTTTTGGCGTTACGAGTGTACGGCCATTGTGCTGCGCTTTGGCCTCAACCTGCCGAGCGCGCTGTACAGCATCTACTGGATTCGGCAGTTAGATACGTCCGACCTGTGGATCGGCTGGCAAGCCACCATCGGCAAGCTGGCGCTGATCCTCGGCTACTTTACGTGGGGGCGTCACATCAGCCGCAAGGGACACCATCGCGCCCTGTTGATCTGCACCACCTGCCTGGGACTCTACCCCGTCCTGACGGGCCTGATCCCCGACCCCACCTGGTTGCTGCCGGTTGCCATCGTGCAGGGCTTTTTTGTCACCGGCATTGACATCTCGTTTTTCGACACGTTGTTGACGGTCACACCGGCGGCGCGCCGCCCCAGTTTTGTCGCACTGGATTCGCTGCTGGCGAACCTGACCATTTTCCTCGCGCCGCTGGTCGGCAGCCTGCTGGCGGATAGATGGGATTTCCGCACCGTGTTCTTCATTGCCGGCGGCATCCATCTCCTCGCCGCCGGCCTCTTCTGGAAGTTGCGGGTGACGGAATCCGAAGCGAAAAATTAAACGCAAAGGCGCAAAGACGCAAAGTTTTTCGATTTCTTTGCGCCTTTGCGTCTTTGCGTCTTCGCGTTAATGTTTTAAAACGCCAATTCTTTCAAGCTCTCGATCAGCTCGCGCGCCTTCTCCTCCGAATCCGCCTCCACGAACAACCGCAGCACCGGCTCGGTGCCGGAGAAGCGCAGCAGCGCCCAGTTGTCGTTTTCCAGGTACAGCTTGAAGCCGTCATACGTGGTGATGCGCGTGACCTGGAATTCGCCCAGGCGCGCGGGCGTATGTTTGTGTGCTTCCACCAGCGCGTGCATCCGCTGCGGGATGATGATCCGCATCTCCGGCGTCGCCGGGAGGTTGGCCTCTTCGCTGTACAGCCGCCCGGTGATGTCGTAGACGCGCCTCCGCAGCTCGGAAATCTTCTGCCCGGTGCGCGCCAGCATCTCCACGATGAGTCCGGCGGCGAAGATGCCGTCCTTCCCCAAAATGTGCCCCCGGATGGTCAGGCCGCCGCTGGATTCCCCGCCGAGCAGCGCGTCGTGCTCCACCATCGCGGACGCGATGTGCTTGAAGCCCACCGGCGTTTCGTAACACCCCTCGTTGAAGTGCGCCGCCAGCCGATCCAGCAGATGCGTCGTTGCCAGGTTGCGCACCACGCCGCCGCGCTCCCCGCGCACCGCGCGCAGATACCAGTACAGCAGCAGCAAGATGTCGTTGACCGGGATGTATTCTCCCGACTCGTCCACGATGGCGATGCGGTCGGCGTCGCCGTCGGTCGCCAGGCCCAGGTCGTAACCCTCGTTGCGGATGTGGGTGACGAGCAGCCGCAGCGCGTCCAGGTCCGGCGCGGGCGAGCGCCCGCCGAACAGCGGGTTGCGCCGTTCGTTGATGAAAGTGACGCGGCAGCGCGCTTCCGTGAGGAGGATGCCTAGCGTGAGTTGCCCCACGCCGTACATCGGGTCCACGATGACGCGCAGCCCGGCATCGCGGATAGTTTTCAGATCAACCAACCGTTCTACGGCGTCCACGTACTCGTTGGTGAAGTCGCAGCGCCGGGCGATGCCGGCGTCCAACGCGAGATCGAGGTCAATCTTCACCACGTCCTGCGGGCGGAGGCGGTTGGCTTCGGCCTCGATCTGGCGCGTCTCCTCATCCAGCAGCAGCGAGCCATCTTGCCGGAAAACCTTGAGGCCGTTCCACTCCGGCGGATTGTGGCTGGCGGTGAAGCCTAGCCCATAGGAAGCCTTTTGCAGCGCGGTGGCGTAGGTAATGAGCGGGGTGGGGGCGTCTTCGGAGAGCAGCATGGCGGGGATGTTGTTCCCGGCGAACACCTCGGCGGCGGCTTCGGCGGCCCGGTCGGAGAGGAAGCGCCGGTCGTAGCCGATGAGGACGCCGCGCTTCTCCTCGCCGCGGCGCGTGATGGCGTTCGCCAGCGCCTGGCTGAGCCGCCGGACGTTGTGCAGCGTGAACCCCTCGCCGATGACGGCCCGCCAGCCGCCGGTGCCAAAGGCGATGACGTTCTGCTCATCGTTGCGGCGCGGGCGGTAGAGCCGCTTTTGCAGGACGAAGGCGGCCTGCTCCAGGTCGCTGTGGGTGTTGATGCCGAGCACTTCCCCCTCGTCGTAAATTCGATAACTGTTGACGCGCTTCCCGGCGTGGATCAGGCGATGCGCGCAGTCGGTCAGCCGGTAATCGCCATCTACCGGCGACGGGGCCAGCGTCTTGAGCGTCGCAAACAGCGCCGGCGCGCGCGCCACGTATGCGCCGACATTCAACTCGCAGATTTCGCGCACTTCCGGCGAAGCGTCGGTGTATTCGATGATGTCCATAATCCGGCCGGCGGCGTCGCGGATGATGCGCCCGTAGGGCAGGGGGTGGTCCATCACCGCGATGAGCAGGGTAAGCTGCGCCTGCTTGAGGCGATGGCGGTTGAGCAGCCCACGAATCGAGGCCGGGCGGAACAACGGTGTGTCGCCGTAGAGGATGAGCAGATCGCCGTCGAAGTCGGCCAGCAGCGGCGCGAGCTGCAAGACGGCGTGCCCGGTGCCCCGCCGCTCCTGCTGCACGACGAAGTGCGCCGCGACGCCCTGCGCCCGCAGATGCGCCGATACCGCGTCATCGTCGCCCGCCACGATCACGAACAGGTCTTCGGGCATCGTCAATTGCAGCGCGTTCTGCACCACGTAATCAATCACCTTGTGCTCGCCGAGCGGCGCCAACACCATCGGGATAGCATCCTCGGCAATAGACTCCTGACCGGCGGCCAGGATGACCACTTTTAAAGTTGGAGCGCCATAGGTCATGCTTACCTCCACAGATTTTGGATTGGTTGAAAGTGTAGCCGGGTGAAGGGGTTTTGTCAATTCTCACACTCATGCTAAGATTGCGACAGAGCCGTGACTCTCCTGAAAAAAGGCAGAAGTTTCACGCAAAGGCGCAAAGGCGCAGAGTTTTTTCGACTATCCGACTAACGACTATCCAACTATTGAGGAGGTCTCCGATGGATTTCTTTGAGGTCATTCAACAGCGTTACAGCGTGCGAGGGTATAAATCTGACCCGGTGGAAGAGGAAAAGCTCTTGCAAGTCCTGGAAGCGGCGCGATTGGCCCCGACGGCGGTTAATCGCCAGCCGTTCCGGGTGATCGTCATTCACACCGCCGGCCGTGAGGCCGAGTTGGCGCGGATTTACAAGCAGACGTGGTTCACAAGCGCGCCGCTGGTGCTGGCCGTCTGCGGCATCCCGGCGGATGGCTGGACGCGGCGGCAGGACGGCAAAAATCACGTGGATGTGGACGCGGCCATCGTGATGGATCACGTCATCCTGGCGGCGACGGCGTTGGGGCTAGGGACGTGCTGGATCGGCGCGTTTGACCCGGCGGCGGCCCGCGAGGTCTTGGGCCTGCCGGACGGCGTCGAGCCGATCATTTTCACGCCATTGGGCTATGCGGCGGTTGACCCCCATCCTAAGACGCGCAAGGCGCTGGCCGACCTGGTAAAATACGAGCGATGGTAGACACCCCTGAAGTGCAGGAGGCCATCCAGGCCTATTATCGCAACGACGCGGAGCGGGAATGGCAGCGCATGGAGCGTCATCGCACCGAGTTCGCCGTGACACTGCGCGCGTTGGAGGCGCACCTGCCGCCCACGCCCGCCCGCGTCCTCGACTGCGGCGGCGGGCCGGGACGGTATGCCCAAGCGTTGACGCAGCGCGGCTACACCGTCACGCTCTTCGACTTGTCGCCTGACCTGCTGGCGCTGGCTCGCGCGCGCGCCGCCGAGGCCGGCGTGACCATTGCCGACTTCGCGCAGGGCACGGCCACCGACTTGAGCCGTTATCCCGACGACACCTTCGATGCCGTGCTGCTGATGGGGCCGCTCTATCATCTGCTGGAAGAGGCCGAACGGCGGCAGGCGTTGGCGGAGGCTTATCGCGTCGTCAAACCGGGCGGCCCGGTCTTCGCGTCCTTCATCTCGCGCTATGCGGGCCATCGTTACGCCGCGCGCGCCGAGATGGAATACCTGCTGACGCGCCCGGAGGAAAGCGAGGCGCTTCTGGCGCACGGGACGTTGCCGCCCCGGCCCGATGGCGGCTTTATCGCTTATTTCGCCCACCCGTTGGAAGTGACGCCGCTGTGCGCCAGCGTGGGGCTGGATGTGGAGACCGTGCTGGGCGTCGAAGGGCTGGTGAGCATGATCGAAGAAGGCGTCAACTCATTGGAGGGTGAAGCCTGGGATGCCTGGGTGGACTTGAACTACCGGTTGTCCGCCGATCCCTCGCTGCACGGCGCGGTGGAGCACCTGCTGGCGATCTGCCGCAAACCGTGCTGGCGGGCGGCGCTGCGGTCTATCGCGCAGACGCTCGCCTCCGCCGGCATTGACTACCGCGTGGTGGGCGGCGCGGGCCTGGCCTTGCGCGGCCTGCCCATCCCCGTGCGCGACATTGACCTGGAGATGACGCCGGCAGACGTGTACCGCTTTGAGACGTTGTTTGCCGACCGCGTGGTGGAGCGCGTCGCGTGGAGTGAGGGCGTGGAATGGCGCTCGCACTTCGGGCGCTTCGACTTCGACGGCGTCACGGTGGAAGTGATGGGCGGCCTATCGCGCCGCGTGGGCGATCACTGGGCGCCTTCCTTCCTGATGACGCGCGCGGACGTGGCGTTTGAGGGCCTGTCTGTGGCGACGTCAACGTTGGAGGAGGACGCCCTGTCCGCCATCCGTCGCGGCCGGCTGGATCGCGCCGCCGTCATCCTGCCGCATTGCGACCCGGAACGGCTGCAAGCCCTCCTGCGCGAGGCGCTGGTCAACGAAATGTTCTGATTTTGGAATTCGTCAGCAGATGGAGCGGATTAAGCAGATTTTTAAAGCATCCGTTAAATCCGTTGAATCCGTTGAGACATTTTTGGAAGGCCCGATGACAGATAGTTGGGAGCAACTGGAAAAGGACGTGACGACGTGTACGCGCTGTCCGCGTCTGGTGGCGTGGCGCGAGGAGGTGGCGCGCGTCAAGCGGCGGGCGTACCGCGAGTGGGACTACTGGGGTAAGCCCGTCCCCGGCTTTGGCGACCGGCAGGCGCGCTTGCTCATCGTGGGACTGGCGCCGGGCGCACACGGCTCCAACCGCACCGGGCGGATGTTCACCGGCGATAGTTCCGGCGAGACGCTCTACGCCGCGCTGCACCGGGCGGGCTTCGCCAGCCAGCCCACGTCAGTAGCGCGGGACGACGGCCTGACGCTGCGCGGCGCGTTCATCACCGCCATCGGGCGCTGCGCGCCGCCGGACAATCGCCCGACGCCCGAGGAGTTTGCGAATTGCCAGCCCTTTCTGGCGCGCGAACTGGCGCTGTTGCCCGAAGTGCGCGTCGTCCTCGCATTGGGTCAACTGGCATTTGATGGTTACCTGCGGCTGTTGCGCGAGCAAGGTCATCCCGCGCCGCGTCTCAAATTCACCCATGGCGCGCGCTACGCTCTGGGCGACGGCCTGCCCGTGCTGCTGGCGTCGTATCATCCGAGCCGCCAGAACACGCAGACCGGACGATTGACGCCGGACATGCTCGATGCAGTGCTGGCAGAAGCCAAAAAATAGGAGTTAGGAGTAGCGAGTTAGGAGTTAGGAAGAGTCCGTAATTCGTAATTCGTAATTCGTAATTCGCAATTCACAACTCCTAACTCGCAACTCGCAACTGTTGAGGGAGGAGACGATGAAGACATTAGGATATAAGGCGCATCTGGGGAAACTTTCAGGGGCGGTGGAAGCCACATTGGCCGAATTGACCGCCCAGCGCGTCATGCCGCGTATCTGGGCGCGCGATCATACCGTGTGGAAGCCCGAACCGACAGAAATTACTAACCGCCTGGGCTGGCTGACGATCATGGAGCCGCTGCTCGCCGCTCTGCCGGACATTGACGCACTGGTGTCGGAGTTGTACGCGGAAAACTACGCGCACGCGCTCTTGCTCGGCATGGGCGGATCGAGTCTCGCGCCGGACGTGTTCCGCCGGACGTTTGGCGCGCAGCCGGGGTATCTGGAGCTGGGCGTGCTCGACAGCACCGATCCCGGCGCGGTGGCGGCGCAGGCCGACGCCTTTGACCTGCACCGCACGCTGTTCGTCGTAGCGACCAAATCGGGCGGCACGGTGGAGACGTTATCCGCGTTTAAGTATTTTTACAATGAACTGCTGAAGCTGATGCCGGAAGCGGAAGCGCGCCGCCACTTCATCGCCATCACCGACCCCGGCAGCGGCTTGGCGCAGATGGCATCCGACATGGGGTTCCGCAAGACCTTCCTCAACGATCCCAACATCGGCGGGCGATTCTCCGTCATGTCACATTTCGGGATGCTTCCCGCAGTCCTGCTCGGCCTGGACGTGTCGCTGTTGCTGACGCGCGCGCAGGCGATGGCCGTGCGCTGCGGTTCGAACGTCCCGCCGGCGGAGAATCCCGGCGCGTGGCTTGGCGCGATCATGGGCGCAGCGGCCCTGGGCGGGCGCGATAAGCTCACCTTCATTATTTCTCCCACGCTGGAAAGTTTTGGCGATTGGGTCGAGCAGCTTATCGCCGAAAGCACCGGCAAAGACGGCCAGGGCATCTTGCCGGTGGTGGGCGAGCCGGTGGGAGCGCCGTTTGATTATGGCGCTGACCGTTTCTTCGTCTACCTGCGGTTGGATGGGGATGGCGTCTACGATGCGGAGGTGGCGGCGCTGGTCGCTGCCGGGTATCCGGTGCTCCAGTTGAATCTGGCCGACCGTTACGACCTCGGCGGGCAGTTCTTCCTTTGGGAGATGGCGACGGCGGTGGCGGGGCACTGCCTGGGGATTCAGCCGTTCGACCAGCCCAACGTCGAAGCTGCCAAGGTGCAAGCGCGCAAATTCGTGAAGACGTACCAGGAGCAGGGAACGCTGCCTGATATTCCGGCTGTGGCCCCGGATGCGGCGGCGCTGCGCGCTTTCCTGGCGCAGGGGAAGCCCGGCGACTACGTCTCCATTCACGCCTACGTCACGCCGACGCTGGAGACGGATGCGGCGCTGCTCAAGCTGCGGGTGGCGCTGCGCGACGCCACGCGGCTCGCCGTGACGACGGGCTACGGGCCGCGCTTCCTCCATTCGACGGGGCAGCTCCACAAGGGCGACGCCGGCCATGGCCTGTTCGTGCAGATCATCTCGGACGCAGCGCACGACCTGCCCATCCCCGACGTGGCCGGTAAACCGGAAGCCGCGTTGACCTTCGACGTGCTCAAGAAGGCGCAGGCGTTGGGCGACTATCAAGCCCTCACGGACGCCAATCGGCGTGTGCTGCGCGTGGCTGTGGGCGTGGATGCGGCGGCGGGGATGGCGGCGCTGGCAGCGAGCTAGGAATTACGAATTACGAATTACGAATTACGAATTATGGGGTGGGGTGAAATCTATGGGTTTGTACTTGTATGATACTTACACGCGAACGGTGCGGGAATTTACGCCGATTCATCCGCCGGAGGTGGGGCTGTATACTTGCGGGCCGACCGTCTACAACTACGCGCACATCGGCAACCTGCGGACGTACATTTTTGAGGATGTGTTGTGCCGCGTGCTGGCGTTCAACGGCTACCGCGTCAAGCACGTGATGAACATCACCGACGTGGGCCATCTGACCTCCGACGCCGATACCGGCGAAGATCGCATGGAACTGGGCGCGGCGCGCACGGGGATGACGGCCTGGGACATCGCGGCGCTGTACACGCAGGCGTTCCGTGACGACATGGCGCGGCTCAACATCCAGGAGCCGACGATCTGGTGTAAGGCCACCGACTACATTCAGGAGCAGATCGAGACGGTGCAGTGTATCGAGGCGCACGGGTATACCTACCGCACGTCGGATGGCATCTACTTCGATACGTCAAAGCTGCCGGACTACGGCTACCTGGGGCGGCTGGACATTGAGGGCTTGCAGGCCGGGTCGCGCGTTACCCTGGGGGAGAAGCGCAATGTCACCGATTTCGCCCTGTGGAAGTTCAGCCCACCGGGGGCGCAGCGGCAGATGGAGTGGGCCAGTCCGTGGGGCGTCGGCTTTCCCGGCTGGCACATCGAATGTTCGGCGATGTCGGCGAAGTACCTGGGGCCGCTCTTCGACATCCACTGCGGCGGCGAGGATCACATCACGGTGCATCATCCCAACGAGATCGCGCAGACGCAGGCGTGCTACGGCACGCGCCTGGCGAATTACTGGATGCACGGCTACTTCTTGCAGATCAACGAAGCGCGCATGGGGAAGTCGGTGGGCAACTTCCTCACCGTGCAGACGTTGGTGAACGAGGGGTACGATCCGCTGGCCTACCGCTTTATGTGCCTGGGGGCGCACTACCGCTCGCGGTTGAGTTTCAACTGGGAGGCGCTGGACGGGGCGACGACCGCGCTCAACCGTTTGCGGGCGGCGGCGCACGAATGGGGCGCGCCCGGCGCGTTGGACGAAGACTTCATGGATCGCTTCGCCGCGCCGGTCAACGACGACCTCAACATGCCGCGCGCGCTGGCCGTCGTGTGGGAGCTGGTCAAGAGCGACCTGCCCGCCGCGACCAAGAAGGCGACGCTGCTGGCCTGCGACGCCGTGCTGGGCCTGCGCCTGGACGAGTGGACGCCGCCGGTGGACGTGATCCCCGACGCGGTGCTGGCCCTGGCTGAGCAGCGGCAAGCGGCGCGCAAGGCTAAAAACTGGGCGGAAGCCGATGCGCTGCGGGCGCAGATCGCCGAGGCGGGGTACGAAGTCAAGGACACACCGCAAGGGCCGACGGTGACGCGGCGCGCATAAGGGAATTCATCATTGACCGGCCGTTCGCCCGCGGTTATATGAAAATTTTCACCACAAAGGACACGAAGGACACAAAGGGTTTTCTCTGTGAACTCTGTGATCTCTGTGGCTATGTACAGAGGAGGGAGCAATAGAAAGATGATCCATTTGGTCGAAGTCAACCAGGATAACTGGCAAGAATGTATCAAACTACCCACATTGGCGGAGGATACACAGTTTGTCGCGCCCAATGTGTACTCGATTGCGGAGTCCAAGTTTTACCCGAAGGCCAAAGTCTGTTGCGTTTACAATGATGAAGACGCCATGGTGGGCTTTGTGATGTACGGCCAGGACGAGGACGACGACGCGCTGTTCTGGGTGGATCGGTTGATGATCGCCGAGGGGCAGCGCGACAAAGGCTATGGTCGCGCCGTGCTGACGGCCGTGTTGGCGGAAGCACAGCAGCGCGGCTTCAAGCTGATCGGCCTGAGCACCAAGCCGGACAACGCGCGGGCCATCCATCTTTACGAAAGCCTGGGCTTCCACGCCACCGGCGAAATGACAGGCCGCGAAGCTATCTATACCCGGACATTGCCGTAGCAACTCCACCGGGCCATTTGCGTATAGTTCTGTGGGGAGTAAGGAGTAAGAAGTAAGGCGTAAGGAGTAAGAAGCAAGAAGTAAGGCGTGAGGATAATCCAATCCTCAGTCCTCAGTCCTCATTACTCATTACTTATTTCTCATTACCCCTCACCATCCAATTAACCATTCCAAGGAGGGATAAAATGACACAGAGTCACGTTGTTGATTATCAAGTTTACGGGGACGACCTGCAATTCGTCGAGGTGGAGCTGGATCCGGGCGAAACCGTCATTGCCGAAGCCGGCGCGATGATGTACATGGAGCCAGGGATCAGGTTTGAGTCCAAGATGGGCGACGGCTCCAAGCCGCAAGCCGGATTTATGGACAAGTTAGTGAGCATCGGCAAGCGCGTCATCACCGGCGAATCGCTGTTTATGACGCACTTCACCAACGGCGGCGGGGGCAAGCAACACGTCGCGTTTGCCGCGCCCTATCCGGGCAAAATCATCGCCATTGACCTGGACGAAACCAGCGGCGAACTGCTCTGCCAGAAGGACTCGTTCCTGGCGGCGGCGCTCGGCACCGAGATCAGCATCGCCTTCAACAAGCGGCTGGGCGCGGGCCTGTTCGGCGGCGAGGGCTTTATCCTGCAAAAGCTGCGGGGCGACGGGATGGTCTTCATCCATGCCGGCGGCACGATCATCGAGAAGCGGCTGGAAAACAGCAAACTGCTGATTGACACCGGCTGTATCGTCGCTTTCGAGAGCCACATTGACTACAACATCGAGCGGGCGGGCAACCTCAAGTCCATGGTGTTCGGCGGCGAGGGCCTGTTCCTGGCGACGTTGCAGGGCACGGGGCGCGTCTGGCTGCAATCGCTGCCGCTCTCGCGCCTGGCCGACCGCATCACGCAATCGGCGCCCTCACATGGCGGCGCAACCGTAGATGAAGGCTCCGTCATCAAGGGTCTGACGAAGCTGATGGGATCGTAATCCGTATTGCGTAATCCGTAATCTAACCTCAGTAGATGATCTGTTTGTAGTAACCGCTTCAGCGGTCTTTTGGACGGTTAAAGCCTTTACTACCAGCCTAAATTTGAACCTCCGGGGGACCTCGGAGGTTTTTTGTTGCCTGTCGTCTTACACAATTTACGCAGTATAATAGCAGAGATTTACACCAACTTTTAACTTTCAACTTGTAACTTTTGACCTGGAGGCTATAACGTATGAAGGTGTTGATTACCGGCGGCAGTGGACACATCGGCAGTTTTACGACGGCGCATTTACTGGCGCAAGGGCACAGCGTGCGGGTCGTGGATCGCAATCCGGCGAGTGAGTTGCCGCCCGACGCGGCGGAACGCATCGGGGGCGCGGAGTACGCGCAGGTGGACATCACCGACTTCGCCGCCTTGCGGGCGCAAGTGGAAGGAATGGACGCCATCGTACACCTGGCGGCGATCCCGCACCCCATCCCCGGCAAAGATGCGGAGATTTTCGGTATCAACGTCGGTGGGACGTTCAACGTGTATCAGGCGGCGGCGGACCTGGGCGTCAAGCGCGTGGTGAGCGCCAGTTCGATCAACGCGCTCGGCAATAACTATGGCATTCGCAACATTGACGTTCACTACTTCCCTATTGACGAGGATCACCCCGG
Source organism: Chloroflexota bacterium (assembly GCA_029555965.1). Taxonomy (GTDB): domain Bacteria; phylum Chloroflexota; class Anaerolineae; order B4-G1; family SLSP01; genus JAKQHY01. The sequence goes on from JAKQHY010000098.1 coordinate 43,051, forward strand.
TTACACGACCGACGTGTATTCGTACTCCAAGCAAATTCTGGAAGAAACGGCGGCCTACTTCTGGCGGCGGAATGGTATTTCGGGCGCGTGTCTGCGCTTTCCCTTCGTTTTTAACCCGGAATGGTTCGCGCAGCGGCGCTGGGGCGGGGATCGGGACATGTTCCGTCAGCACCTGCTGGAGGCTTTCGAGAAGTTGATGGCGTTGCCGGAAGACGCCCGCCGCCAGGAAGTGGCGGCGTTGCGCGCGCGCCTGCATGAGTTGCGTGAGCGCGGAGAGCGCGGTGACCTCTCCGAGAAAGAAATCCACGCGGAATTCCGCAAGATGCCCCACGCCGTGATGTTTTTTAGCAGCAACGACTTCTGGACCTCCCTCGACGTGCGCGACGCGGCGCAGGCCATCGGCAAGGCGTTGCTGGCGGACTATGAGGGCAGCCATCCGCTGTGGATTGTGGGCAGCCGCAACTCCGCCGGCCTGCCCTCGATGGCGCTGGCGTCGCTGCTGTACCCCGACGTGAAGACGTGGAAGCGTCCGGTGGCGGGCGACGAGTCGCTCATCAGCATTGACAAAGCGCGCGCGCTGATCGGCTTTGAGCCGGACTATGTGATGGAACGTTAGATGCAGATATTGCTACGTTATGGTCGTACTGGTCTGACCGTGGCCTTGCCGGATGACGTGGCCGTGCTCACCGCGCGGCCCGCACCGGGGGTGGGGGATGAGACTGCCGTGATCCGGCAAGGCCTGCGCGCGCCCATCGGCTGCGCGCCGCTGGCGGAGAAGATGCGGCCTGGCGACGCCGTCGTGATCGCCCACAGCGACATCACGCGGGCGACGCCCAACGCGCGCCTCCTGCCGCCGCTGCTGGCCGAGTTGGAAGCCGCGGGCGTGCGTCGGGACGACATCACCCTGCTTAACGCGCTCGGCACGCACCGCCGCCAGACGGGGGCGGAACTGCGGGCGCTGTTGGGCGATGATATTGTGGACGCCTACCGCTGCCTCCAGCACGACGGTAACGACGACGCCGGGCTGGTCGCATTGGGCGTCACGTCCTTCGGCCATCCCGTGCGCGTCAACCGGCGCTTTGTGGAGGCCGACGCGCGTATCCTCACCGGCCTGATCGAGCCGCACTTCTTCGCCGGATTCAGCGGCGGCCCGAAGGGCGTGCTCCCCGCGTTGGCCGGCGCCGAGAGCGTGCTCACCAACCACGGCGTCACGATGATCAACCACCCCAACGCGACGTGGGGCCGCACGCGCGGCAATCCCGTGTGGGAGGAGATGCTCGAAGTCGCGCAGATGGCGCGGCCCACGTTCCTGCTGAATGTGACGATCAACGCGGCGGGCGCCATCACCGGTGTCTTCGCCGGCGATTTGGAGGCGGCGCACGCGCAAGGCTGCGAATTCGTGCGCGCCCACGCAATGGCGGCGGTATCCGCTCCTTACGATGTGGTCGTTGTCACCAACGGCGGCTATCCGCTGGATCAGAACCTTTACCAGACGGTCAAGGGGATGAGCGCGGCGCGGCAGATTGTGCGGTCGGGCGGCGCGATTCTGATGGCGGCGGCCTGCGAGGATGGCATCCCCGCTCACGGGCGTTACGCCGCGCTGCTGGCCGAGGGCGGCTCGCCACAGGGTGTGCTGGAGATGGTGGCGCGCCCCGGTTTTGCGGCGGCGGATCAATGGCAGGTGCAGATACAGGCGCTTATCCAACGGCACGCGGACGTGTATGTGTACAGCGACGGCCTGACGGACGCGCAGATCGCCGCCGCGCTGCTGACGCCCTGCCGCGACATCCCCGCGACGGTGCAAAAACTGCGAGCGCAGTACGGCCCGCGCGTGGCCGTGTTGCCCGAAGGGCCGTACATCGTGCCATACATTCCGTAAACCGTTCGCCGGGTAATCGTCATCTATGCGTCAAGTCATTTCATTGGGAGTGTGGTATCTTAAGCATGGCTTAGGGATTACGATGATTCTCCTCCTTCTGAAGAACCGGGGGCTATGGGACAGCCCCCGGTTTTGTTTTGTGAGGAGTGGTGTATCATGAACACAACTCTGGCGTGAGAGGTGTTCAAGGTACTGGTGAATCTTAAGCTGCTGATGATTCCCCCGTACTCACCCCCCTTTGTTTGTGGGCCGCTCGCCGGGTTGTTACCAATATTTCAGGAAAGTTCATTCCCTTTTGAGACGGAAACGACTTTATGGTGAACGAAGATGGATAAATCGCAAAATGCTTCAATTCTGGTAGTGGATGACACACCTGAGAATTTGCACTTGCTGTTTCAATTGCTGACACAGGCCGAGTACAAGGCGCGAACGGTGAATAGCGGGGAACGGGCTTTGGAAGCGGTAAAGGCTATGCCGCCGGACCTGATTTTGTTGGATATTATGATGCCGGGGTTGGATGGCTATGAAACATGCGCCCGCCTGAAGGCCGATGAACGCACCCGCGACATTCCGGTCATCTTCCTTAGTGCTTTGAACGCCCCTCAGGAAAAGATGGATGCCTTCAAGGTAGGCGGTGTGGATTATATCACCAAACCTTTTGGCATCGAGGAAGTGTTGGCGCGGATTGCTATCCATTTGTCTTTGCGTCAGGCGCAACAGCGTCTTCAAGCACAAAATGCGCAGTTGGAGCAGGAGGTGGTTGAGCGCCGGCAGGCCGAAGCTCGCCTGCACATTCTTCACGAGTTGGATCAAGCCATTTTGGCGACGCCTTCCTCAGCGGCCATTGCCACTGCGGCCATCAACCGCGTTCGGCAATTAATCCCATGCCGTTGTGCCTCAGTCATTGAAATTACCGAGGAACGCCAGGCAAAAGTCCTGGCCATCGAGGCTAACTCTGAGGTGCTGCTCAATGTGGCTATGTGGGAGACTTCACTGCAAGACGACCTGACGCCGCTGTCCCGGTTGCACAATGTCCCTGACCTGGAGGCTTTGTCGCAACGTTCTGTATTGCAGGAGCGCTTGTACGCTCAGGGCGTTCGCGCCTATCTGCTGGTTCCCTTGCCGTTTCGGGAACAAGTGTTGGGTGCTCTGACCCTGGAATCGCTTCGGCCGGGCACCTTTACGGCTGAGCATGTGAAGATTGCTGTGGAGATTGCCGTTCTGTTGGCTGTGGCTATCCGCCAGGCAGGACTCCACCATGCCCTGGAGCAGGAATTGGCCGAGCGGCGCGCGGCAGAAAAGGCGCTGCGGGTGAGCGAGACTGCGTTGCGTCAGTACACGTTGGAGTTGGAGGCCAGTAACGCAGAATTGGACGCCTTCGCGCATACCGTCGCCCATGACTTAAAGAATCCCTTATCGGCCATCGTGGGGTTTGGCGGTTTGTTGGAGAAGCGTTATGCAGAGATTGCTGCTGAGAAGGTGGGCGAATTCCTGCATATCATCACGCAGAACGCTCACAAAATGACGGACATTGTTGATGAGTTGCTACTCCTGGCCAGTGTACGGCGTATTGAAACCCTGGAACCGGGCGCGCTGGACATGGCCCAGATCATCACCGAGGCGCTCAGCCGTTTGACGGTGTTGCAGGAAGAAACGCGGGCGGAGGTGTTCATGCCGAAAACCTGGCCGGTCGCCCAAGGGTATGCGCCCTGGGTGGAGGAGGTCTGGGCAAATTACATCAGCAATGCCTTTAAGTATGGAGGACGTTCGGACGAGGGCATCCCCCCTCGTGTAGAACTGGGTTATTCGACTTTGGACTTTGACTCGCTGGCGTCGGAGTCGGAGGATGAGGGAACCCCCAATATTCACAAGTCTGCATTCCACATCACCTTCTGGGTGCGCGACGACGGCATGGGACTTTCCTCAGAGCAATGTGCTGCTTTGTTTACTGAATTCACCCGACTCGATCAGACGGAGATTGCGGGACATGGCCTGGGTCTGTCTATCGTCAAGCGTATCATCGAAAAGCTTGGCGGAAGGGTAGGAGTAAAAAGCGCGGTGGGCAAGGGCAGCACCTTTTGGTTCACTCTGCCTGCCGGTGAATAGTTTCTCATTGCCAGTTTCCACTTTGAAAGGAGTCCCTTATGACATTTACCAACCGTTTAATCGGCGATATGCCCAAGATCGGCATCCGTCCTACCATTGACGGGCGACGCGCCGGCGTGCGTGAGTCGTTGGAGGCGCAGACGATGGGGATGGCGCAGAACGTAGCGCGTTTCCTCAGCGAGGCTATGCGCTACGAGACCGGCCAGCCCGTGGAGTGCGTCATCGCGGATACCTGCATTGGCGGGGTGGCGGAGGCGGCGCAGACCGCCGAGAAGTTCTCGCGCGCGGGCGTCGGTGTCTCGCTCACGGTGACGCCCTGCTGGTGCTACGGCGCGGAGACGATGGACATGGATCCGCTGCTCCCCAAAGCCGTGTGGGGCTTCAACGGCACGGAGCGGCCCGGCGCGGTCTACCTGGCGGCGGTGAGCGCGGCCCACACGCAAAAAGGCATCCCCGCCTTCAGCATCTACGGGCGCGACGTGCAGGACGCCGGCGACAACGACATTCCCGCCGACGTGCAGGAGAAGCTCCTGCGTTTTGTGAAAGCGGGCCTGGCGGTGGCGCGGATGCGCGGGAAGTCCTACCTGGCGATGGGCGGCGTCTCGATGGGGATTGCTGGTTCCATCGTCGAGCCATGGTTGTTTGAGCAATACCTGGGGATGCGCGCCGAGTTCGTGGACATGACGGAATTCGTCCGCCGCTTTGACGAGGGCATCTACGACCCGGTGGAGTACGAGAAGGCGCTGGCCTGGGTCAAGACCCACTGCCCCGAAGGCGTGGATCGCAATCCGTCGGACAAGCAGCAGACGCGCGCCCAGAAGGATAAGACGTGGGAGTTGTCAATCAAGATGGCGCTCATCGCCCGCGATTTGATGGTGGGCAACTCGCGCCTGGCTGAACTCGGCTATGGCGAGGAGGCGCTGGGGCACAACGCCATCGCCGGCGGCTTCCAGGGCCAGCGCCAGTGGACGGATCACTTCCCCAACGGCGACTTCATGGAGGCCATCCTCAACTCGTCCTTCGACTGGAACGGCATCCGCCAGCCGTATATCGTGGCGACGGAGAACGACGCGCTCAATGGCCTCTCTATGCTTTTCGGCCATCTGCTCACCGGCGCGGCGCAGATGTTTTCCGATGTGCGTACCTACTGGAGTCCCACCGCCGTCAAGCGGGTGGCCGGCTACGACTTGACGGGGGACGCGGCCGGCGGCTTCCTGCACCTCATCAACTCCGGCCCAACGGCGCTGGACGCGACCGGGCAGCAGGAACGAGACGGCAGACCTGTCATCAAGCCCTATTGGGAAGTCACAGAGGAAGAGGTGGGCAAGTGCCTGGCGGCGACAACCTGGCACGCGGGCACGCTCGAATACTTCCGGGGCGGCGGCTGGTCCACGCACTTCGTCACGCGCGGCGGGATGCCGGTCACGATGGCGCGTCTCAACCTCGTCAAGGGCCTGGGACCGGCTTTTCAAATCGCTGAGGGCGTCATCGTGGAGTTGCCGGATGACGTCCACGCCAAACTCGACCTGCGCACCGACCCGACGTGGCCGACGACGTGGTTCGCGCCGCGCCTCACCGGCAGCGGCCCCTTCCGCGATGTGTACAGCGTGATGAACGCCTGGGGCGCGAATCACGGCGCGATCAGCTACGGCCACATCGGCGCAGACTTGATCACGCTGGCGTCGCTGCTGCGCATCCCCGTCTACATGCACAACGTCCCGGAGGAGCAGATTTTCCGCCCCAGCGCGTGGACCGTCTTCGGCGCGCAGGATTTGATGGGCGCGGATTTCCGCGCATGCGCCAATTTTGGGCCGTTGTACGGGTAATGGGAAATGGGAAATGAGAAATAAGAAATTAGTTGCAGTTTATTAATTTTTTTTACTCATTACTCATTACTCATTACTTTTTACTTGTTTAGGAGAGAGCCATCTATGGACCATAGCGATAAATTGACCGGCCCGTGGCGGACGATCCACGGGGCTATCTGGCTGATCGGCCTGGCGATTTTGTTCTGGCAGGGCTGGTTCTGGCCCGGCATTTTGGTGTTGATGGCATTGAGCGCCATCCTGGAAGCGGTCATCCAACTGGCCGTGCCGAGCGCGGTCGCGTCGGAATACCGCGAGCATCGCCCGGAACTGCTGCCGTCTTCCTGCCCCAAGTGCAACGCCCCCATTAGCGGCGACGAAGTGAAGTGGACCGGCCCGCAAGCGGCAAGTTGCCCCTATTGCAGCGCCAATCTGCCGATGAAAGAGGCGCCGGAGGCGCAGGAGTAAAAACTTGAAATTGGTAATCAGGAAATTGGAAACGGGGGGCGAGTTGCCGGTTGCTGATTTCTGATTACCCGTTTCTTCACCAAGGATACCCTCTATGACCGAATTTGTTGTTGAAGATACCACACCGTTAGAAGCGTTGACCCGCGCGCAGCAGACGACGTTTGCCGCGCTGTCCGAGATTGACGAAGAGACCCTCCGCAAACTGACGCAACTCACGCTCCCGGAAATCCGCAAAATTCGCCAGGAAGTGGCCGAGGTGTTGCCCGCGGGCAATCTGCCGGCGATGATCCTCAGCGGCTTGACGCAACTGAAAGGGCGCAAGCTCAAGGCGGAGCGCGTGCGGCAGGACGTCAGCGCGTTGATGCGCGGGTTGAATTTGCTGCCGCAGGGGTTGTTCAGCCTGTTTGTGGCCGGGCCGGCGACGGTGTTGTATGCCTACCAAAAGTTGCTGCGGCTGGCCGGCAAAGATCTCGCCAGCGCGTTCCCGCAGGGGATGTGGCAATTCTATCTCGAATTTGGCCTGCGGGAAGATCAAGCGCGACACGCCAACGAGACGACCGGCTTTCAAAAAGCGTTTCCTCAAATTGAATCCCCGGTGAAAGAAGCCGCGGCCTGGGCTTGCGCCGCTCTGGATTTGCTTTACCGTTATAACGACTTGCTGGCGGTGGATTGGCGCGAGCGCGTGATGTTGCGCGTGCTGTTGGAAGTCGCCGGGGAAGTTGGCGCAGCCGACGCGCCGTTGCTCAAGACCCTGACCCGTGATTGGAACCGCGCCCGTCCCTATCGCTGCCCGTCGGGCCATACGGACTATCTGCGCAGTCGGCTGGAGACGTTTGAGCTTTTTCTGAACGAGCGTTTGGAGTGTCTGCCGGAAGCGGTGCGGGCGCAGGTGCAGGCGCGTTATACGAAGCGCCAACAGGCGGAACTGCCCGCGTATGTGGAGCAGATGTCGCTGCTGGCTGCCCTGACGCCGGAGCAGTACCAGGAAGTCAAAAAGCCGATTCCGCTGTGGCGCGCTTACCTCGGTTTTGTGTGGAAGGGACAGACACACTTGTTCCCGGTGTGCGAGCGGAACGCGGAAGGCAGCCCGCTGTGTTATTTGCCGGAGGCGGACCTGGCGCCCATCCCGCTGTACGCCCACGCGGAGGGGTTGTGCGACGCGCAGGGCAATCTCTTGGAGTCCGATGGCGCCGGACGACTCTGGTATCGAGAGGGGAAGCGTCTGCTGGGGCAGTTGCACCCCGCGCCGCCGGAAACGGTCTACGGATGGGTGGCGGCCGTGTTGTCGTCCAACGCGACGGCGACGCTTTCTGACCTGGACTTACAACTGGCGGCCTGCCCGCGCACGCTACAATGGCCTATCCGCGCCGCCTTGCCAAAGCCCACCCAGGCGGAATTTGAACGGTTGCGCCGTGCGCCGATCCTTCTCAACTGGGATGCATCCTCCCACCGCCAGCCGTTGGCCTACATCCGTCGGGGGCGGCGCGGCATCGGCGATCACGCACTGACCCTCTTCCGCACGGACAAGAGTATGGTGTTTGACCAGTCGCACATCTTTTTTGATGGGATGTGGGGCGTTGCTGTGGCTGAGATCGTGACGAACAGCGCGATGGATTGGTATCAACGCTGGGGGGCGTCTAACAGTTTGCCCCCGGCGACTGCGCTGCGCGCACCCTTGGCGTTGCAATCGTCAGAAAAAGCAATGGCCTTGCTGGCAAAGGCGCCGCGCATTGCCGAGGTCTCCGCCGAGGCGGATGGGGTGGATGTTGAGCGTATTGCCCGTTTGCGCCGGCGGTTGAGCGAGCGCGGCGTGGCGCTCACCGTCAACGACTTGTTGCTGCTCTACCGGATCATTCACGCGGCGCAGTATACGCTTTCCGCCTCGATGGAACGCGCGTTGACCGCGTTGCAGCGGCGGGTGAAATCGGCGCAGTGCAAGGCCGCGCGGGCCGCTATTGACCAGACCCTCACGCGCTTCCGCGAGACCAATCCGGCCTTGCTGATCCCGATGGACGCCAGCAACGTCTCGCCGCGCGAGCGTTTGTATCCGGCGACCCTGCGCAATCCCTTGCCGGACCTCCCCCCGGCCTACCAGGCCACGCACGACGCCTACCACCAATATTTGCAAGCACATGGCGCAACGGAGTGGCAGGCCTTCGATCAGCAGCGGCGGCGCTTCCTGGCGCACCTCAAAGTCTTCAGTGAGTTTCAGGATGCCGTCAAGGCGGTGACGATGCGCGGCGAGAGTTTCAACACGGCCACGCTCCGCCTGCTCGGCCACTTGCCGCCGGCGATGCAACACGTCCTGGATCAGATCCCACAGCGCATCGGCGTGCTCAACGAGGTCATCAAGGGGAACGAGGTCTTCTCCAACGTGGGGCGGGTCACGTCTGGCAGCAGCCTGCGGCGCTTCCTCAGCGCCAAGGACGACGGCGAGGCGAAAGAACTGGTTTGGGCCGTCCTTACCGACGATCACGACCGGATGCACATCACCCTGCGCGATTTCCGTCCCTTTGTGAAGCTACTGCTGGACATGGGCGAATCCGATCTGGCGAATGCGCTGGCGCAGGACTACCTGGATAGCTATGTGCAAGGGCTGAATCGTTTCATCGCCGGTCTCTACACCTACGTTATGGCTGAGGAGCCGGTCAGTTGACATTTCACATCTTTGGCATATAATCTTGGAAATCGGAAATAAGAAATAGGTAATTAGAAATCAGTAACTCATTTCTCATTACTCATTACCAATTTCCAATTTCCAATTTCTTTTAAGGAGGGCACAGGGATGATAGTGATGCTGCACGCTTTGTCATATTGTGGGCGCATGGCATCCCTGTTCCATTAGGTAAACCCTAACTACTATAGTTTGTGATCTCAGGCCGTGGTGCGTTATTGCCCACGGCCTTTTTTGTTGTCTGGAGGTATCTATGTTACAACTCTCAAATATCAGCAAGCGGTATGGCGACGCATTGGTGTTGGATAACGTCTCGTGTACTATCAACATGGGAGAACGCATCGGCTTGATCGGCCCGAATGGGTGCGGCAAGACCACGTTGCTGCGCATCATCGTCGGCGCCGAAGCGCCGGACACCGGTTCGGTGCGCACAGATCCGCCGGACTTGCAGGTGGGGTATCTTGAGCAAGGCTGGCGTTACGACGAGACGTGTACGGTGGACGAAGTGCTGCGCCCCACCCATAGCGAGATGGAACGCCTGGAAACGCAGATAGGCGAGCTGTCGGCGGCGCTGGCGACCGCTGAGGGGACCGCGCAGTCTCAATTGCTCGATGCCTATGGCGAGGCGCTGGCGCGCCTTGAACGCCTGGCCGCCGCCGAAGTTACGGAGCATCAAGCGCAGGCTATTCTTTCCGGCCTGGGGTTGGCCGAAGTCCCGCTGGAATCGCCGGTGGCGCACCTCAGCGGCGGGCAGAAGACGCGGTTGGGGCTGGCGCGGCTCTTGTTGCAAAGTCCACAAGTGCTGCTGCTCGACGAGCCGACCAATCATCTGGACATCGCCGCGCTGGAGTGGCTGGAGGCATGGCTGCGACGTTATCCGGGGGCGGTGTTGCTGGTGTCTCACGACCGGGCATTTCTCGACAACACCGTCACGCAAATTCTCGACCTCGATCCGCTCACCCATACTCTCACCGCGTATCCCGGCAACTACTCGGATTACATCGAAGAGTGGACGCGCCGCCGCGAGAAGCAGTGGGCGCAGTGGCGTGACGAGCAAGCCGAGGTCCGCCGTTTGCAGGCTGATATTCACCGCACCAAGATGCAGGCGATGAGTGTTGAGCTGACCACTACGCCCGGCGATCCCACTATCCGGCGGTACGCGAAGAAGGTCGCCAAGAAAGCGGTATCCCGTGAGAAGCGGCTGGAACGGTATCAGGAAAGCGAGGAGCGGGTGGAAAAACCGGCCGCCTCGTGGCAGATGAAGTTGGAGTTTGGGGACACGCCCACCAGCGGGCAAGACGTGCTTGTGATCAAGGGGCTATCCGCCGGATACAACGGTCGCCCGCTGTTTTCAGACGTAGACCTTACGCTGCGCCAGGGGGAGCGGGTGGCGCTCATCGGGCCGAACGGCGCGGGCAAGACGACGTTGCTGCGGGTGCTCACCGGACAACTGTCGCCGTTGGCCGGGGAAGTGCGGCTGGGCGCTCGCGTCCGCCTGGGCTACTACGCGCAGGAACAGGAGACCCTCGACCCGCGCAGCACACCCTTTGAAACCGTCCGCGCAGTAGCGGCGATGTCGGATACGGACGTGCGTTCGTTCCTGCATTACTTCCTCTTTGCCGGGGACGACGTTTTCACGCCGGTGGGCAGCCTGAGCTATGGCGAGCGGGCGCGGCTGACGCTGGCGCGACTCGTTGCGCAGGGCTGCAACTGCCTGCTGCTGGACGAACCGATCAACCATCTGGACATCCCCAGCCGCGCCGGATTCGAGCGGGCGATGGCGGCGTTTGAGGGCACGGTGCTCGCCGTCGTCCACGACCGCTACTTCATCCAACACTTCGCCACGCAGGTGTGGGCCGTGGAGGGCGGCGCGGTGCAGCAGTACGTGGATTTGGAGGACTATCAGCGGGGGCGCGCCGTGGCGCGGTCAAAGATTGGCTCCGGCAGCGAATAGAAAAATGCACACGTGAAGGGGCGTTGCCGGGTCGCACGGCAACGCCCCTCGCTAATCTGCTTAATCCGCTAAATCTGCTGACAAAAAAATGGAGGATTCAGCGCGCGTTGCGGTTGTCTGCGACCGAAGTCTCTACTGCCGCATCACCAGCGGCAAATACACCCGCAGCCCTTCGGGGCCAACGAGCGCGAAGTCGCTGAGGTGACAGAGGTGCAGGGCGATGCGGTTAGCGGCTGGCTCGCGGGTATAGTATCGCTCCAACTGTTCCGGCGTGCCGAGGGCAATGGTGCCGTGTTCGAGCTGGTAGCACGAGTTGGCAGCGTCAATGGCATTCGCCCACGCGCCGTCGGCGGGACGGGTGTAGAGGCGCAGGCCGGCCTCGCGGAGGCGGGCGATGTCGGCGTCCGCATACTCCACGGTGATGGTGAACGGCGCAGTGAAAGCCGGGCGACTCGTCAGGCCGAAGGCGTGACCGCCGAAGGCCAGGGCGACACTCCTCTCGTTGGGCAATGTTTCGGTGATTGCAGACAGTGGGTAATAGCAAACAGTTGCGGTCTCACTGAAGGTGTTGGCCGGAATGAAGACGTGTGTGGGATTGCCGAGGCCGTCCGTGTAGATGAGGTTGACGGCTAGACCGGGGGACGAAACTTCACATATCCCATTAAGAATACTCAGTGTGTGACTGCGACTGAGCGCGCCTGCCGGATTGGCGACGCTGACGGTAATCGTCTTGTTGCCGGGGGTATCCCATTGGAAAGCCACGCTGTCGCTGGCGGCATTGATGCGATGCGTGACGGGTGTTTGTTCATCGGCCATCCAGGTGAAAGTGAGCGGCAGGGTCGCTGTTACATTCGCTGTTGCGTTGAATGTGTACGTCGTGTGCGCATACCCCCAGTTGGGGGCGTCGAGCGTGAGCGAGACCGGCGGCTCGGCAACGCGCGTCAGGGCATGGGCGATGGCGGCGCGCGTCTCCACCAGGTCGGTGGGGACGTGGCTGAAGCGCGTGCGCGAGTCCACGACTTGCGCTACATAATCATCGCTGATGTTGGCGACGTCCACCTCCGGGTCGCCGCCTGCGAGCAGCCACAGGTACTCATAATCCTCCATCCCGTCGCGCAGGTTCTCCCAGCGGAGGGAGGGGACGAGCCGGTGGCCGTTCGCGCCGCACGCGCTCAGGGCGCTGCCATCCTGGTTGGGCGGATAGAAGAAGAAGCCGTCGCCGTTGTCCATGCCGGTCACGTTGGGCGTCGTCCACGGGTTGGGCGACCAGTCGGTGGCGTCGTAGTGGACCAGGCCGCCCACCCGCTCGGCCCAGGCCAGCCAGGGCGTGAGCCGCGCCTCGACGCCGGGGTGGCTCATCAGGATGGGGTTGGGGAGCGGCGGGTCGTCGCCGTAGAGATAGTACCACCACACGTCCTCGCCGTGATTTTTCTGGCGGTCGTGGCTCTTCTCCGGCTCGTAACAGCTGATGGTGGGCATCCAGATGTCAATTTTTGCCTCGCCGTAGGTGGGGTTGTCGTAGATGTAAGGCTCGACTTGTTCGGAAAGCAGCAGGCGCAGGTCGGGCGCGTGCTGTTTGTACATCCGCGCGAGGTAGGCCACCACGTCATAATCGCTGTATGTCTGCGGCTCGTTGACGATATGCGCGTACCCGGTTTGGCTGAAGGGATGCGTCGGGTCCGCGATGTAGTCATTCAGCGCGTGCAAGTAAGCCTGCCATTTGGCGTTGTAGGCGCTGCCAGCGGGCGGATCGGTCCCCCTGGAGAGGCTGCAATACGACGAGGGCCGGCTGTTGGGCGCGTCATTCTGCCACGGGCCGAAGACGACAAAGGATGAGAAGCCATAGCCATCGTTGAAATCTTGCCCCAGGATGTATTTCAATCCCTGGAAGGTGAAATACCAGGGGTCTGTCGGTGTGCCGATTTCCAAAACCTCGTCGGCGCAGTCGAACCAGGAATAGGAAATCCCGGCCGGCCAGCCTACCCCTTTGGGCGTGAGCCGGTGATTGATGAAATCTTGTTTGAACGCCTCCACCATCTCCCAATAGCAGTCCCAATCGCCGTAGCCCTGGTAAACGTCCTCGACGATGCTGCTCCACCCAAAGCCCCACTCCGAATCCAGGTGCGTCTCACGGGGTAGGGCGAAATCCCAGACTTCCAGTTCCACCGGAATGACTGCGCTGCCGATGGCAACTGTCCCCTGATAGACGCCGGGCGCGGCCTTCCAGGGAACGTTGACGGTGAACCAGAGCGGCTGGTTCTCACCGGCCGGGAAGCTGACCGCTGCGCCGTTGTCCAGCGGGAAGAGCGGGTCGGGCCAGAGGCCGAAGCGGTCGAAATGATCGCCCGCCGTCGTAATGGTCACGTAGTCCACCCGGTGCAGCGTGGGCGCGGGGATGACGTCCGCGCCTTTCGTGAACGTGCTCGCGGTTACGACCAGGTTCTGCGCTGTGGGGGATTGGACGACCAGTTGGAACGGTTCAAACTCCCCCTTGGCCGCGCTCACCTGCAAGGGCGCCGTAGCGACGGGGACGGCCATAGTCTTGAGAATTTTCTCGACGGTGGGCGCGGCCCAGACCGCGAGGTCGCCCGTGTTTGCATCGGCGATGCGGTGGTAATAGCCGCCGGCTTCCGGCTGGCCGGCCATCCCGGTGCGGGTGGGCGTCCCCAGGTCGGTTGCCAACTCCGGCAGCGGATGCCCCTCGTGGGTCAACACATCGAAGTAGACGTAGTATTGCGACGCACCGCCGCTGACACGCCAGCGGAGCGCGCCGGCATCCTGATCCACCAGCCGCAAATGGTCGAACCATAAGGTCATAACGTCGCCATCGTCCCAGAAGCCGTTAGGGCCATGCACGTCGCCGTCAATGTTGTCGCGGGTGTGGAACTCCATCCGCGTGATGTTGCTCAGGTTAAGACCGTCGGCGGGCCAGCACTTATCCAGCGGATGGAGGCTGACGCTGGCGGCGTTCCATTGGTCGAGGGCAAGCGGCGGGCCGCCCTGCGTGATTGAGCCGCCATCGCAGGCGTTGTAGAGCTTGTACCAGTAGAGGTCCGGCGCCTGATCGAGCGCGCTGGCGTTGACTTCGGGCCATACATCGTAGACGAAGACCTCGTAAGCGCTCCAATCCCGGCGCGGATCGCTGCCGGCGATATGGAACTCGACGCCGGGGTAGCCGTAGCCGCCCGCTTCGTTGATGACGGTGGCTTTGAGGCTGCCCGCGCCTTGCGAGAAGCGTGTTTTGTCGGCTTCCGCGTTGCCGTCGTTGACCGTCCAGTAGACGCCGGACGAACTCCAGCCGATCTGCGGGTTTTCGGCGTCTTCCAACAGCGTGCTGTACGTTTCGGCGTAGGGGACTACGTCGCCGGGGGTGTTCCCCATGTACTGCACTACGCGGATAGAGTGTATATCCAGCAGCGCGTGATTGAGTCCAAGCGCCGCAAACGCCTCGGTGAAGTTGATGGCGACCTCCGCCACCCCTGCGCCGCTTGCCGTGACGGGGATGCGGTAAGGCCAGGCCTCATTCCACCAGGCGTCGGCGGCGTCGGCGCGGGCCGGGGGAACATGCGGTTCGACCATGCTTACGCCTAGTAGGGCGATGAGTGCAATCCAATGAATAAGTTTGTATTTCAAAGTTAACCTCCTCTGTAATAGCCACAGAGCACACAGAGGTCACAGAGAAAAAGAAAACTTGTGTCCTTTGTGTCCTTCGTGGTGAAAGATTTTTATTTTGATGCTGGATACAATTTTCGGTCGTTGCCGGCCAGATAGATTCGATGGAGACCTCAATGGTATACCCGTTGGGGAATTTCGCAAAGTACGGGAAAACAAAAAGCCCCTAAAGGTGGGGAGGCCTTTAGGGGCTTGTGATTTTTGGTCTGCGCCGGGCTTACTCGGCGATGCCGATGTTGGCGGACTTGCCGCGCATCCAGAAGTGTTGCATGGTTTGCAGGACGTGCGCGGCGTGCTTCTCGGACACGTCCACGAAGGTTCGGTGCTGCTGGATGTCAATGGCGCCGATGGCGCGGCCAGGAATGTCGGCCTCGGTGGCAATCGCCCCGACCACGTCGCCAGGGCGGACGCCGTGCGATTTGCCGACGTTGAGCACCATCCGCACCATGCCGCGCTCCTGCTGACCGGGGATGCGCCCGAATCGGCTCCGTTTGCGTTCGGGCTTGTCCTGGTCGCGCTCGGATTGATCTTGATCCCGTTCGGGAGTGCCCTGGCCGCGTCCCGGCTTGCTCTTGCCACGTTCCGGCTTGCTCTTGGATGGGGTCGGCTTACCCTTGCCCGGTTCCGGCTTGCCGTAGCGACTCTTGGCCGGGCGCGGTTGCGGCGGCGGAACTTCGCGCACATCCTCAATGGGGCGCTGTTGTTCCTTGGCGCGCGCCAGTTGGATGGCGGCGGCGGCGATGTTCGCGGGATCATAGCCGGCGGCGATGAGTTGCGTGACCATGTCGCGCTCCTGAGCGGGCGTTGTATCGAGGCCCGGCTGCAACTTTTCCAAGAAGCGCACGGCGCGGCGGGCGGCGATGTCGGCGGCGGAGGGCAGCTTGGCGCGTTGGATGGGCTGTCGGGTGTGTTGTTCGATGGTCCTCATGCGGTATTGTTCGCGGGAGTTGATGAGGGTGACGGCGATGCCTTTTTTGCCTGCGCGCCCGGTGCGCCCAATGCGGTGGACGTAGCTCTCGGTATCGAAGGGGATGTCGTAGTTGATGACGTGGGAGATGTCCTCGATGTCCAGCCCCCGCGCGGCCACATCGGTGGCGACGAGGACGGCGACGCGCCCCCGGCGGAAGCGTTCCATCACCGTTTCCCGCGCGGCCTGGTTGAGGTCGCCGTGCAGCGCCTCGACCTGGAAGCCGCGCGCCAGCAGCGCATCCGACAGTTCGGCGGCGCCCAACTTGGTGCGGGTAAAGACGAGGACGCCGGTGAGGTCTTCCATTTCCAACAATCGCGTGAGGGCGGCCAGCTTGTCCTCTTCGTAAACCACGTAATACCGCTGTTCGGTCTCGGCCACAGTCATCCGCTCCGGGTTAACGGTAATGCTTTCCGGATTGCGCATGTAGCGGTCGGCCAGGCGGCGAATGGGGGCCGGCATGGTCGCTGAGAACAGCGCGGTCTGCCGGTCTTCCGGCATCTCGCCCAGGATAGCTTCGATGTCCTCGATGAAGCCCATGCTTAACATCTCGTCGGCTTCGTCGAGCACCAGGTAGCGCACGCCGCTGAGGTCAAGCGCGCCCTTGCGGATCAGGTCCAGCAGGCGGCCCGGCGTGCCCACGACAACATCAATGCCGCGTTCCAGCCGACCGATCTGGCGGTCATAGGATTGCC
Organism: Chloroflexota bacterium; assembly: GCA_029555965.1. Taxonomy (GTDB): domain Bacteria; phylum Chloroflexota; class Anaerolineae; order B4-G1; family SLSP01; genus JAKQHY01. The sequence goes on from JAKQHY010000098.1 coordinate 59,271, forward strand.
CCCCGTAGACGGCCAGCACGCGCGCGCCGTGATGTTTGCCGTATTGGTGGACGGCCCGCGCGACCTGGATCGCCAGCTCGCGGGTGGGGGTGACTATCAAGCCCTGAACATGGGGTTGTAGGGGGTCGAGGAGGTGCAGCAGCGGCAGCGTAAACGCGGCGGTTTTGCCGGTGCCGGTCTGCGCCTGTCCTACGACATCGCGCCCGGATAACAAGAGGGGGATTGTGCGCGCTTGAATCGGCGTGGGCGTCTCGTAGTCCAACTCATCAATGGCCTGCAAGAGGGTTGGATGCAGGCCGAAACTCTCAAATTCACTTGACATGGGTACTCCTTTTTGTTTTGATAGAATTGACGCAGTTGACCGAAAAAAACCTTCCCGTAAGTTTATTGGAGCTGCGGAGCCTCTGCTTCACGTTGAAAGCTCCCCATTGTGCTTCCCGGAAGGTCAGGCTGCGTCAGTCCTATTCCCAACAAAACAGCCCGGCCATTATTGGCAGGGCTGCTGGGTCCCCAAGCAGGCTTTTATACGATAAACTAACGTACTGAGGAGATTATATCACAAAGGGTGTAGAGTGCAATGGTATCTATAATCTCAAGTAAAGAGCAACATGGTGGAAGTCTGGTTGATATGTCCCAGGTATTGCTCGCCGTAGGTGGAGAATCCCGCCGTAGGAATACCCGCAAAAATCTTCCCGTACTCTTCCCATTGTCCCCACTGCTCTAACTGGAGGGCCCGGAAGCAGCAGTTAAAATGGAGCAAACCAGAAATCCGGCCCAGTTTTTCCTTTTGGGTCTGGACAACGGCCTGCGTATCCTTAACAATATCCGTGGCTTGCAGCAAACTGAGTTCCGTTCCCTCCTTGATGTTGCAGAAAAACACCAGGGCCTCATCCCGGAACTCTCTAAGGCCGCGCACATAAGGTTCTCCCTCTACCATCAGCCCAAAGGGTTGATCCATAAACTTGCTGCTGGCTTGCTCCTGCGGCAGCCCGACCGCCCGCGCATAGACCTGGCTGGCCGGTTCGCCGTCAAATTCAAACACGATCCGTTCGGCTTCATTCACCCGCGTGGCTTTGAGCACCTTTTTCACGGAACAGAAACTCTGGGTCTTGACCACCTCAAAGCCGGTTTGGGGCTTTAACAGGGCTAAGACGGCCGCATTGGTGTAGGCCGCGCCATCGGCAAAAACGTAAGTGGTTTGAAGCTTCATATCATCTGCGGCCGATCCGCCCACAAAGAGGATGTTGGTGAGATCGCCAATTTTTTCCATCACCTTTTCTTCAGCGCCGCTCAGTCCGTCTATGAGGATCAAGCCAACATACTGTTTAACATCCAGGTCCATCATCTTTTGCCCGGTGTGCGCTTCAAAGGCGGTGAATACTTGCGGAACCTGGTTTTCGGTTTTGAGGTTATGCACGACCCCGATCGTGACATCTTCCAGAGCTTCCCCATCAAATGCCATTGCCACCACGGAATGCCTGAGCACTTTGTCGTTGACCAGTTCGCCGGCGGTGGTACAGCCGATCACTTTCGCCGTTGAGAACTGCTTTTGCATCGCCGCCGCCAGCGCCGCAGGTTCGAAGCTGGATGAAGCGAAAAACAAGACAAGCCTGGGGGAGAGGTCTGATAACTGGGCAGCAAGATCGGCTGCATTTCTTTCTGGGGATGTTTCCATAGAGTATACAGGTCTGATTGCCATATTCGCCTCTCCTCTCTTACAGCGTCACGCCCATTTCCTGGGCGATGCGTTTTACATCGTTAATAACCCACGGGGTATCTTCAGAATTATCATCGTATTTCTCAGGATCGATACCTTTCAACATCAACTTAGTTTTTGTCATTAACATGAGGAAGGGATCGCCCCCCGACCGGGTTTCAATGATTTGGTCTATCATCTTCTTTATCTGACCCGCCATTGTGATATCTCCGTTTGCACCTGAAAATTGCACTTCTGTGGGAACTTCTTGCGTTCTCAGTTTAGGATGTGATCTTGAAATTACTCTGTACACCAGACCATTTTTCGTGATGAGAAATAGAGTGATGAACTGATTGTAGTGTACACTAGGCTTCAATCTAGTCAAGGCAAGTATGTGCATCTCCTTCAGTTGAAGTTATAATGTGAGCATATCCGCTAACCTTTTTCATTGATCGGATTGGGCGGATTCAGAGACTTTGGACTTTTAACTTTGAACTTTTGACTTTCTCGAGGAGGTTTCCGATGAGTACTTTTGATCCCACCGAACATCCGCACCGACGGTATAACGCGCTGACGGGCGAATGGGTGCTGGTATCGCCGCACCGCACCAAGCGCCCGTGGAAGGGCCAGGTTGAACACGCCGCGCCCGAAGTGCGCCCATCGTATGATCCCAACTGCTATCTGTGTCCCGGCAACATCCGCGCGAATGGCGAACACAATCCCGCTTACGAAAGCACCTACGTGTTCGTCAATGACTTTGCGGCGGTGCTGCCCCATACGCCGGAGGCGGAACCCAGCCGGAATCCGCTGCTGCGCACAGAGTCGGTGCGGGGGACGAGCCGCGTGCTGTGTTTCTCGCCGCGCCATGATCTGACGCTGGCGGAGATGGCCGAAGCCGATATCCGGCTGGTGGTAGACCTGTGGGCCGTGCAGGTTGAAGAGTTGGGGGCGACGTATCGCTGGGTGCAGGTCTTTGAGAATCGCGGCGCGCTGATGGGGGCGTCGAATCCGCACCCGCATGGTCAGGTTTGGGCGTTGACCACGCTGCCTAACGAGCCGGCGAAGGAGGACCGCCAGCAGCGCGCCTACTTTGAGGAACATAGTGCGCCGTTGTTGCTGGATTACGTGGGACTGGAAGCCTCTTTGCAGCGGCGGATCGTGGTGGAAAACGCGCATTGGTTGGTGGTTGTGCCGTATTGGGCGGTGTGGCCGTATGAGACGCTGTTGCTGCCGCGCCGCCATATCCTGCGGATGCCGGAACTGGTGGACGCGGAACGCGACGCGCTGGCGGATATCCTCAAACGGCTGCTGACCCGCTACGACAATCTGTTTGAAACGTCGTTTCCCTATTCGATGGGCTGGCATGGCGCGCCGACGGGGACCGACCCTGGCGACGTCGGCCATTGGCAACTGCACGCGCACTTCTACCCACCGCTGCTGCGCTCGGCGACGGTGCGCAAGTTCATGGTGGGCTTTGAGATGCTCGGCGAGGCGCAGCGCGACATCACGGCGGAGCAGGCCGCGGCGCGGTTGCGGGAATTGTCGGAGACGCATTACAGGAGTGCGGCGTCCAGCGTGGCAAGCTGAGCGTTGGAGGCGTTTCGGCCAGGGAACATGGGGCCAAGTTGAGGGGGGCGCATCCGGGTTGGTGCTGGCGCACGTGTGGTCGAGGGGATGGCGAGCGGTCATCCCCTTTTGCGTTATCAGGCAGGTGAGTAGAATAGAGGCAGCAGTGTCGCCAGGTTCTCTTGCAGGGGGTGGATATGGTGGAAGCGCCGAAAGTGCGCGTATTGGTCGCTGAGGATGATTTCCTGGTCGCCAGGATGATTTGCAGTTTGTTGAAGGAACGCGGGTATGTGGTGGCCGGGGAAGCTCACAACGGGTTAGAAGCCATTGAGATGACGCAAACGCTGCGGCCTGATGTGGTGTTGATGGATGTTGCTATTCCTGACATGGATGGGATTGAAGCCAGCATTGCCATCCAGCGGATCTGTCCTACACCCATCATCATTTTGACGGCGTATGAGGCCCTGAGCTTGGTGGAACGCGCCGCCGCTGCGGGAATTGCGGCCTATTTGGTCAAGCCGCCCAACGCCCGCCAGTTGGAGCGGGCTATCATTATTGCGCGCGCGCGTTTTGGCGACTTGATGGAGATGCGGCGGCTTAATCACCAATTACGGCTCATCAATGCCGATTTAGAGCGGTTTTCGCGCACGGTCGCTCATGATTTGCGCCATTTGTTGAGTCCCATTATGGGGTATGCCGAAGTCTTGTACATGGATTATGACACTATCTCACCGGAGGAGGCTCGCAAGGATTTACTCACGATCGTGCAAGTCGCTAAGGATATGAACAACTTGATTGATGAGTTGTTGGCGCTCGCCCGCGCGCGACAGGAGCACGTTGAGGTTGTGCCATTGGATATGGCGGCGGTGCTCAATGACGTTTTGCGACGGATGGATTACGCCATCAGAGAACGGCAGGCGCAGGTCGTTATGTTGTCCGACTGGCCGGTATGTTTGGGACATGCTTCTTGGGTTACAGAAGTCTGGCTTAACTATTTGAGCAATGCCATCAAATATGGCGGCGAGACGCCTACCGTTGAGTTGGGGTGGACGCTGTCGTCCGAATCTTTGGCGGACGTTTACTGGTCGCCGCCGGAGGAAGACGAATGGCGGATCGTATCGCAGACCGGGGCTTTGTTCCCCCCTAAATCGGCGCTGGAGGGCCGCGCAGTGGCGTATTTCTGGGTGCGTGATCGTGGCAGCGGGATCGCTGCGGATAAGTTACCGAATGTATTTAATGCTTTCACCCAATTGCACCAGGTCAAATTGCGCGGACACGGCCTGGGATTATCCATTGTCAAGCGCATTGTCGAGCGCCTGGGGGGGCGCGTGGGCGTTAAGAGCACGGTGGAGGCCGGCAGCACTTTTATTTTTACCCTGCCCCTGGCCGAGGGTGAGGAACGTGTGTTGTTGTAATTCGGCGGTGCAACCGCGAAATAGCTCTTGTTTCCTATTGCATAAAGTCTGTTTTTGCGTTATGATGAGAGAAACTAACCATTTTATTACTTTTGTATGAGGATTGGTAGGATTGCGGTTTCAGAGCGAGGAGGTGGGCGATGCAACGAGAAGAATACCATATCCAATCCATAGTACGTGATGGCGTGGTAGTTTCCGGCAATCTGACGCGATTGTGGCTGGACAGCGCGCTGGCATCTCTGGCGCCGGAAGTGTTGGAGACCGCATTGGTATGCGCAATCCCGGCATGGTTTGATCTTCGACTGATGGTGCTATTGACCGGGATGGATGAATTATCCGTGGTGACGCATCTGGTGCAATTAGTGGCGGTGGGATTGGTGTCGCCCGCCGAGGATGGCGGATATAGCTATCATGCCGTCGTGCGCAAATATTTGTTGGGCGCGTGGGCTATGGACACCCGGTGGCGGCAGTATGTCTTGTTGATTGAGATCCTCGCGCAGCACTATCTTTCCCTGGCTGCGGAACAAACCGCGCGTCTGCGCGGCGCGGACCAGCCCGCCGCCCTGGCCTTGCTTGACCGGCTCTACCCAAATCTGGAAGCTCTCTGGGAGGCGGCTATCAGGATAGGCTATGGACGCCTGGTCTACAAACTGGTTGCGGTGATGGATGCTTACCACAGCCGCCGCACGTTGTGGATGCAGAAAATCGCATGGCTGGAGTCTGGCCTGACGGCGTGTGATTGGCTCGGATATAAGACCGAGCGGGCCGAGTTGCTGAACAGCCTGGGGGTGGCCTATATGCGTTGCCGCGACGATGAAGTGCCCGCGCGCGTGCAAAAAGCGGTTGCTTGTTATCAGCAGGCGCTGACCTATTTCTCCCCGCAAACTTACCCCTTGGATTATGCTATGGTGCAGAACAATCTTGGCAATGCCTATATGCACATGGCGGAATCCACACAAGGGCAGTTGCCGCGCGCTATCGCCTGTTATGAAGAAGCCCTGCGCTATTGCTGCATTGAATCCGCGCAGCTCTCCTATGCGATCATCCACTCTAACCTCGGTCACGCCTATTCTCAATTGGACACGGGCGACCACGCTCAAAACTTGCAGCGGACGATTGCGCACTATCGCGAAGCGCTGCGCGTTTATACATGGGAGCGACTGCCGGCGGTGTATGCCCGACTTCAGATCAACCTGGGCGTTGCCTATGCCGCGTTGTCCCTGGATGCGCCTACCCTCCAGGAGCAGATGGCCCATTTAGGCGCAATGCTTGTCTGCTATGAAGCGGCGCTCAAATTTTATACTTTCGAGACTGCGCCGGCCGAGTTTGCGCAAATCCAGGCCGATATGGCCCGCGCGCACACTTTGCTGGCGGCGCAGGCCCGCGCACCGCACCTTCGTCGCGCGATTGAATGTTACCGCGCTGCCCTACGCGTCTACACCCTGGAAACTGCTCCCCAGCAATTTGCCGAGATTTGGGTTGCGCTAGGAGTATTGTATAGTCAGGCGCCCGGCTATGGGGAAGCAGTCACCCCATATTTGCACTCTGCCATCGCCTGTTATCAAGAGGCGCTGCGTGTTTATACATTGGAGGCAACCCCGCAAGTGTATGCTGAGATTCAGGTATACTTGGGAACCGCCTATGCCGGACTTTCTGCCGGCGACCGCGCCAGCGATTTGCTCCAAGCATGGTTGTCCTATCACGAAGCGATCAAGGGTATGGTATTGGGGCGTTTGCCGCCAGCCTACACTCAGTTGCATCACTACCTGGGCTGTGTGTACGAGCGTTTGGCGACACTGGACTCTCATGCCAACCTTTTGCAAGCCATCGCCTGTTATGAAGCCTCCCTCACAGTTTTCACGCCCGAGACCGCGCCCCAGGCGAACGCGCACATCCACAACAAATTGGACACACTGTACGCCCAACTGCACACTCCGCGGCGCAGCCCGGCGGAGGTAGCTTCGGCGCGCTAGCGGCGGCCGGCGATGGGCCCATTCCTGTAGGGCGGAAGTGATTTTCCGCCCTACAGTGTTGTCACAGGAGTTTCTATGCGTCAATCACGAGTCACACTGCGCGCTTTTGTCCTCATTCTGCTGTGCATCGAGTTTTGGGACGAGTTTGTCGGCGGGGTGCGTGAGGCTGTCTGGCCCCTGATCCGGGACGACTTGGGGCTGACCTACTTCCAGATCGGCCTGTTGATGTCGCTGCCTGGCATCGTTTCCAGCGTGGTGGAGCCGGTGTTGGGCATCCTCGGCGACGTGTGGAAGCGTCGCGTGTTGATCCTGGGCGGCGGCGTGGTGTTCGCCCTAAGCCTGCTGCTGACCGGCGTGAGCTATCACGTGGCCGTGCTGCTGCTGTCTTTCGCCCTCTTCAACCCGGCTTCGGGCGCGTTCGTGAGTCTTTCCCAGGCCACGCTGATGGACGTCGCCCCCGACCGCCGCGAACAGAATATGGCGCGCTGGACGTTGGCCGGTTCTTTGGGCGTCGTTGCCGGCCCGCTGCTGGTGGGGGCTGCGATGGCGCTGCATCTCGGTTGGCGCACGTTGTTTTTGGGAAGCGCTGTTCTCACGGTGGGATTGTTGACCCTTTCCTGGCGCGCCCCTTTTCCCAACGGCGGCGGTGAACTCTCCCTGTCCGATTTCAAGGTTGGGGTGGGAGAGGCGTTGCGCGCTTTGCGGCGCGGCGCCGTCTTGCGCTGGCTGATCCTGCTGGCCTTCTCCGACTTGATGCTCGACGTATTGCTGGGCTATCTGGCGCTCTACATGGTGGATGTGGGTCAAGTCTCTGTGGCGCAGGCCGCGACGGCGGTGGCCGTGTGGAGTGGGGTGGGACTGTTGGGCGACGTGCTGCTCATCCCCCTGTTGGAGCGCGTCTCCGGCCTGCGCTATCTGCGGGTCAGCGCCGTGTTGGAGCTGGGCCTGTTCACCGGCTTCCTGTTGACGCCTTCTTTTCCCCTCAAACTGGTGCTGCTGGCCTTGCTGGGCTTCTTCAACTCCGGCTGGTATTCCATCCTCAAAGCGCAATCCTATGCCTCACTGCCGGAGGGCAGCGGCGTGGCGATGGCGGTGGACAACCTCTTTGGCCTGGTGGGGGCGCTGATTCCCTGGGGACTGGGTCTGGCGGCGGAATCCTGGGGACTTCAGACCGCCATGTGGCTACTGCTGGCCGGCCCCCTAGCCCTGCTCATTGGGCTACCCTCGAAGAATTTCACGCAAAGGCGCAAAGACGCGAACTAAAACTCCTCACTCCTATTTCCTAACTCCTCACTCCTATTTCCTAATTCCCTAAAATGCGTTAAAATGCGACAAACTGAACCTGGGAGGAAGTATGTCGAAGAAACAACGGAAAGGATCATCAACCCGCAAATCCGGAGCACAACGTTCGGCGAGTGGGGCGGAGACCGGTCGCTCAAACCTGTGGGTGTGGCTGGCGGGGGGGGCGGTCGTGCTGGCGCTGGTGGTCGTGCTGCTGCTGACGCTCAATCAGGGCAAGGGCGCGGATAAGCTGACGACAGCTACGCCGTCTGACTTGTATGGCTACAATGAGGCTGAGAGCGGCGAGCCGAACGTTACGCCAGCGGATGCCAAGCCAACGTTGACGCCGGTGAGCAAGGCGGATACTATGCCGGAGGAGGCTGCATCCCGCAATAATATGTACTCGGCAGCGCCGGCTATGGCGATTGACCCCGTCAAGATTTACATCGCGACGTTTGAGACGGAAAAGGGCGACATCAAAATTCAACTCTTTGCCGACAAAGTCCCCAACACGGTCAATAACTTCGTTTACCTGGCCCGCGAAGGCTTTTATGACAACACCACGTTTCACCGCGTGATAGCCGACTTTATGGCGCAGGGCGGCGATCCCACCGGCACCGGGATGGGTGGGCCGGGCTATCGCTTTGCTGACGAATTTCACCCGGATTTGAAGCACGACAGCGCCGGCATCCTCTCGATGGCGAACTCCGGGACGAACACTAACGGCAGCCAGTTCTTCATCACCTTTGCGCCCACCCCCTGGCTGGATGGGAAACATACGGTGTTCGGCAAAGTGGTGGAGGGGATGGAGGTACTGCAATCCATCAGCCTGCGCGATCCACAGACGGCTACCACGCCCGGCGACCTCATCAAGACGATCCGCATCGAGGAAACCACCACTTCCGTGTTGCCTACGGCAACGCCCATCGTTTACACGCAGCCTGGTCAGGTTCCGATGCCCACCGAGCCGGCCGCGCGGAATGGGATGTACACCTCCCCGCCGGCCATGGTGATTGATCCCACCAAATCTTACTACGCCACGTTCAAAACCAGCAAGGGCGATATTCAAGTCCAATTGTTCGCCGACAAAGCGCCCAACACGGTCAACAACTTTGTCTTCCTGGCCCGCGAGGGTTTCTATGATAATACGATGTTCCATCGCGTCATCGCTGACTTCATGGCGCAGGGCGGCGATCCCACCGGCACCGGGATGGGCGGGCCGGGCTATCAGTTTGCCGACGAATTCGTCGCCGACCTGAAGCATGACGGCCCCGGCGTGCTCTCGATGGCGAACGCGGGAGCTAACACCAACGGCAGCCAGTTCTTCATCACCTTTGTGGCGACGCCCTGGCTGGATGGGATGCATACAGTGTTCGGCAAAGTAACCGCCGGTCTGGACGTGCTGCTTTCCATCAGTCTGCGCGATCCGCAGACGGCGACAGAGCCAGGCGACATAATCAAGATGATTGAGATTACAGAGGGAGAGGCGCCGACTTCTCAAGCCCCATCGCCGGGGCTGGCTGTAGTGGTCGAACCCACGGCGTTGGTGCAGACGTATTCTGATGTCAGCGGGGAGCCTTATAACGACGGCGAAACTAAGGCGGCGTACCCCGGCCCATCATCCGGCGTGCGTTGGCTGCCCACCCTCGGCCCGTCCGACGCGCCGGTCACGGTGATCGAGTTCAGCGAGATCGGCTGCGGGCACTGCCAGAATTTCAACCAGACGGAACTGGCGGGGGTGCTTAAGGACTACGTCGCGACCGGCAAGGTGCGTTACGTGAGCTACTACATGACCTGGAACCGCCCCGATTGGAGCGCCTCGAAGGAATACCTGGAAGCGGCGATGTGCGCGGCGGAACAGGGGCAGTATTTCGCGTTTGAGCACGCTGTCTTCAAGAATGGTGCTGCCGACCTAGTCAAGAGCGCCACAGAGATCGGCCTGGATCTCGCGTCTTTTGGCGCGTGCCGCGACGATAACCGCTATCAGGCGGCGGTGGACGATGCCGCCGCCTATGCCAGCGACCATTGGGGCATCACCGGCACCCCCTCGTTTATGGTGAACGGCAACAAAGTCGTCGGATCGGGCGGTCTACGCGCTGCGATTGACGCCGCGTTGAAATAAGAATTTTGGATGTGTTTTTAGATTTCGGGCCACCGCCCGAAATCTAAAAAATCAAAAACTTACAGATCAGAACCTTAAGGAGGTTATCCAATGAATCAGAATCCGGCAGCACGCGATGGGATGTATAAATCCGCCCCGGCCATGCAAATAGACCCGTCAAAATCGTACACGGCGACGTTTGAGACGGCGAAGGGCAATATTGTGGTGGAACTGTTCGCGGACAAAGTCCCTAACACCGTCAACAACTTTGTGTTCCTGGCGCGGGAGGGCTTCTACGACAACACGACCTTCCATCGGGTCATCGAGAACTTCATGGCCCAGGGCGGCGATCCCACCGGCAGCGGACGGGGCGGTCCCGGCTACCGCTTCAACGACGAATTCCACCCGACCCTCAAGCACGACGGCCCTGGTGTCCTTTCAATGGCGAACGCCGGCGCGAACACCAACGGCAGCCAGTTCTTCATCACCTTCGCCGCGACGCCCTGGCTGGATAACCGGCACGCCGTGTTTGGCAAAGTGGTGGAGGGGATGAACGTCCTGATGTCCCTCAGCATCCGCGACCCGCAGACGGCCACGCGGCCGGGGGATTTGATCAAGACGGTGACGATCACCGAGCAGTAACTATGTATCGTGCCTTGTTGCTGTTGAGCTTGATCTTGCTGGCTGGATGCGCCGCAAAGTCGTCCGAACCCATCGGCTCGGTCTCGACGCCGGACTTCCAGTTGACCAGCCCCGCCTTTACCAACGGGAACGCCATTCCGGCCCAATATGCCTGTGATGGCGACGATACTTCTCCCGCGCTGGAATGGGTCAAGCCGCCAGAAGGAACCCAGAGTTTCGCCCTGATCATGGACGATCCCGACGCCCCGGTGGGAACGTGGGTGCATTGGGTGCTCTACAACATCCCGGCGGATACGCGAGGATTGGCGGAGGCGTTTCCGGCGGACGCTGAATTGTCCGACGGCAGCCGCAGCGGCAAAAACAGTTGGTCCAAATCCGGTTACGGCGGGCCGTGCCCACCGAGCGGCACGCATCGCTATTACTTCAAGCTGTACGCGCTGGACATCCAGTTGGATTTAGCCGCCGGCGCGACCAAAGCCCAGTTGCTCAAAGCGATGGAAGGTCACATCCTGGCCCAAACCGAGCTGATGGGCACGTATCAACATCCATAAAACTTTCGGGGGCGACTCAGTCGCCCCCGAACATTTTTTACCCTTCAAACCACTCCCGCATCTTTGCCACGTAGTGTGGGAACACCACTTCCGGCTCCGGCAGGTTGGGAATCCACCGCTTCTCCCATTCCAGGATCGCGTAGCCGGTGTACCCCCCCGCGATGAGCATGTCCAGCATCGTTTTGACCGGCACGTCGCCGTCGCCGAGGAGGACGTACTGGTGCTTGCCGTCGGCGGTGGGGACCGAATCCTTGACGTGCGTGCTGACGGTATAGGGCGCGAGGTTGCGGTACGTCAGCTCCGGCGGCTCGCCGGTGGTGCGGAAGGGATGGTGCAAATCCCACAGCACCCGCACGCGCGGATGATCCACCTCGCGCATCAACCGGGCGAAGACGGTGGAGTTGGTCCAGTCGTCGTGCGTCTCCAACGCCAGCGTCACGCCGAATTGCTCCGCCTCGTCGCCGATGGCGCGCAGGTTGGCGACGAGCAGCGGCAGGATGCTCTCGACGGTGTGGCCTTCGGGTACGCGCCCGCCGTAGACGCGCAGGATGGGCGCCTCTAGCTTGGCCGCCAGCTCCATATTGCGCCGCGTCTCATCGAATTGCTTCTCCAACTCGGCCTTGTCCTCCACCGCATACCGCGCTGACGTTGCTATGCCCGATACCAGGACGCCGTGATCGGCCAGCAACCGTTTGGTTGCCGCCAGCTCCGTCGTGAACTCCGGGCGCACGGTGACGTCCAACGTGTCGAGCACGCCGCGGAAGTCCACCGCCGCGTACCCCATCTGCGCGGCATTCTCCACAATCTGGCGCAACGTCCAGTTGGGACATCCCAACGTAGCAAAAGAAAGTTTAATCATTAGTGAGCCTCCTCTGAAAATACAAGACTGTTTCACGCAAAGGCGCAAAGACGCAAAGTAAAGAACGGAACTTGGCGGACTTAGCACCTTTGCGTGAAGATAAGGAAATCTTTGCGCGCTCTGCGTACTCCGCGGTGAAAAATTGATCTACAAATTCACGACAGTTTCCCGCAACGTGATCCGCCGTTGAGCGTATCCGGCCAACAGATCGGCGTAGCAGCCCGGCGTGCGCCCGACAAACTCCGGCGGGCAGATGCCCTTCTGCGCGAATTGCCCCCGCAAGACCTGGCGGGCGATGATCGTAGCGGTATAGCCGGTCGTCCGCGCCATAGAGGTGGTCTGCATCTCGCGGTCGTAGCGATCCAGCAGGTCATACGTGTAGCGGACACGCCGTCCATCCTGTTCGCCCTCCACGATCACCTGCATTACGGTGAAGTCTTCCTCGCCCGGCTGCAACTGCCACTGGTCGAAGAGCAGCTTGGACGTGAGCGCGATAGGCCGCACGGAGACGCCGTCAACCAGCAGCGGTTCGGTGTCGAAGAAGCCGCTCTCCCGGAAGACGCGCATCAAGTGCCGGTGGCCGGGATAGCGCAGCGTTTTCTCCTTCATGAAGGGCGCGTCCAGGGTGCGCTGCAAGGTGCGCAGGCCGTCCGTGTTGAAGGCTTCCAGCGTCCCCACGCCGGGGAAGTCCAGCAGTTCGGGGTCGGAGAGCGCCGGGCGGATCACTTCCTGCCCGTATTCGACGAAGCGCGCCGGGCGCGTGTATTCCTCCAGCACGTCCGCCGGCGAAAAGACGGCCTTGTATTCGTAGGGCCACCTGCGGACGAGTGGTAGCCCGCCCACGTAGCAGATGTAACGCTCCATGCGCGTTAACAGACGGCTCACGTACCCGGCGATGATGTTGCAGAGGCCGGGGGCGACGCCACAATCCACCACGGCGGTGACGCCCTGCGCCTGCGCCAACTCGTCCAACAGAAAGGCGTCTTCGGGGAAGAACGAAATGTCCACCACA
>JAKQHY010000105.1 GCA_029555965.1 Chloroflexota bacterium
CAGCAGGCAGAAGACCACGGTGCGCAGCACGATCACACCGGTGACGATGCGGGGTTCACCCTGGAGCATCTGGAAGGCCAACGTCAATTCGGCCACCATGAAGCCATCCATCAGCAGGGCGTAGCCCAGGCCGACGGCCGGCGGCAGGCTCAACAACGCCATCCCGGCGATGTACGGCGCCCATTGCGGGCTGTAGCCTTTGCTATACAGCACAAACCACATTAAGCTGAAGAGGGCGAAGGCCATCACGCGCGCTCTGTCGCGCCAGTCAATGCGGCGGGTGATGATGAAGGCATAGATCAGAGCAAAGGCCAGGGAGATCAAACCCCACGGCAGGGTGGCCGGGTGCGCCTGGAATCCGGCGGCGCTCGTGTCCAGGTGAGTGTTCAGCAGGGCCACCGCGCCGTAGCTGGTGTAGCCCTCAAGCAGCGCCCACACGGTTTCCCAGGATGAACGGCTGAAAAACGCCTGGAACATTGCTATCACATAGCCGGGGCTGACCAACAGCGGGGGCAGAAGCACTGCAAGCACGACCAGCGCCGCGCTGCCCACGTAGCGCAGCCGCTGCCGGGGCGCGCGCAGGATGAACAAGCCCATCGGCGCCAGCACCACCGGGAAAATTTTGACCACAAAGCCGAGGCCGATGGCCGCGCCGGCGAGGATGGGGCGCTCCTCCAGCAGTCCGTACAGCGCCAGCAGCAGGAAGAAGACCGCCATGCCGTCAAACCAGGCCAGGAAGGCGAAAAAGGGCGCGAACAACAGCGTCCACAGCGCCGCCAGCCACAACGCGCGCTCCGCGTCGCCCAGGCGACGGGCGATGGCATAGACCAAAATCAGCGCGCCGGCCTCAAACGGCAGCAGGCTCAGGCGAAAAATCAGGTTGAACCCGAAGATGGCGTAAGTCCACGGGGGAAGCGCAAGGCTGAGGCGATAGGCAAGTCCGGCCAGCCAGGGCATCAGGGGAGGATACTCCATCCAGAAGTCGAAGAGGGCGAACTTCTGACCGCCGGCCCAACGGGCGAATTCAAAATAGAAGTTGTGATCCGGCCCGGTATCGGTGACAAATCCGCCGGGACGCAGCAATAAAATGGAAAGCCCTCGAAAGACGATAAAGGCAATGAACAAAAGCCAGAAACGTCTATGGGAGGCGCGGACAGACTGGGATTCCATGAGCTTTGGCAGCCAGGCTCAGGCCGGGGCGGCTAGTCCTTCGTCACAATCCGCACGCTCGGCTCACCTTCTCTGCGGAAGACGCGAATTTCGGGGTGCGCCTCGGCGTAGCCTTCGAGGCGCTGTGTGTCCCAGATCACGCGCGGTTTGACGTACATCGCGCGCAAATGTTCGGTTTCCACTGTCGCGCCGTGCGCCATAATCGCCCGCTTGACGGCATTTTGGACTGCCGCGATCTGCTCATCCATATCTGCCGTCGCCTGAACGAGTTGCGCCTGAAGCGCGGCGATTTGCTCCGCAAACGGCGCGGCCAGGCCAGCCCGCTGCGCGTTCAGGTCTGCCAGAATGTCCAGCAGGTCGCGGATTTCGATCTCGTCGGCGATTTCTTGTTCGTTCTCATCCAACATGGCGCACCTCCCCCGTCTTCCGTTGTGTCCCGCTCACAGGGCGGATAACGTCTCCACGTGGGCCGCCAACCAATCCAGCCACGCTTCCATCCCCTCGCCGGTTTTGGCCGAAAGGGCGAGCACCGGCGCGTCTGCGTTCAGGCCGTGAACCAGCTCCCGGAATTTTTCCAGGTCAAAATCCACGTAAGGCGCGAGATCGACCTTGGTGACGATCACCAAATCCACGGCCTCGAAGATGCCGGGGTATTTGTAGGGCTTGTCGTGACCCTCCGGCGCGCTGAGCAACGCCACGCGGTACCGCTCACCCAGGTCGAAGGACACCGGGCAGATGAGGTTGCCGACGTTCTCGACGAACAGCAAGTCCACCTCCGCCTCCAAAGCGCCCAGGGCGTTGCCGATCATCGGCGCGTCAAGGTGACACCCGCCGCCGGTGTTGATCTGCACCACGGGCGTGCCCGTCGCCGCAATCGTCTCCGCGTCTACCTGCGAGGCAACATCGCCCTCGATGACCCCGATGCGCGCCAGGCCATCCAGCGCCGCGATGGTCGCCAGCAGCAATGTCGTCTTGCCCGCGCCAGGCGACGACATCAGGTTGAGCGTCGTGATCCTGTGTTCTGTCAAATACTCGCGGTTTTGCTGCGCGGTCTGCGCGTTCGCGCTCAGGATGTTTTTTACCACCGGAATGCGCACCGGCGCAAGCGCAGTGGGGTTGTTTTCGTCATTAGCAGAAATATGCATCTCAGCACCCCTACTCTCACTTTAGGATTCCGCCGAGGAAGCCGCAGGCGTGGGTGAAGCCGCGTAGTCTGCCGACTCTTCGCGCACCCGCACGTAATGCAGGGGAGAAGATTGTCGGGTCATCCCTTTTAACTCCATCATCACCAACGTGCTGCTGACCGTGGCCACGGGGAGCGCCAGATCACGCGCCAGCGCGTCCAGGTGACATGGCTCGGCCGATAGTTGCTTCAGAATGGCTGCCTCCAGCGGATTGTCCGGCAGAATCTCGCGGGCGGCCTGCTTCTCAGGCAGCAGCCCCAGTTGCAGCGTCTCCAACACGTCCTGCGCTGTCGTAACAATGGCCGCGCCGTCGCGCAACAGGCGGTTGCAGCCTTCCGACGCGGGGCTGAGGATGCTGCCCGGCACGGCGAATACCTCGCGCCCGTGATCGGCGGCAAAGTCCGCTGTGATGAGCGCCCCGCTCTTCAGGCCAGCCTCCACCACGAGAACGCCCAGGCTCAAGCCGCTGATGATGCGATTGCGCGCCGGAAAGTTGGCCGATTCGGGCTGCGTCCCCAGGGGATAATCGCTCACCAGCGCGCCATTGGCGATGATGGCCTCGGCCAGGTCTCGATGGTCGGCCGGGTAGATGTGATCCACGCCGCAGCCCAGCACCGCGATTGTGCGCCCGCCGGCCTCCAGCGCCGCGCGATGGGCAATCGCGTCAATGCCGCGCGCCAGGCCGCTGATGATGGTGATGCCGTTTTGGGCCAGCTCGCCGGCCAGCCGGTGGGCGACTTCGCGCCCGTAGACGGTGGCTTTGCGCGTCCCCACCAGCGCCACGGCCCACTCATCGGAAGAGGTGAGCGCGCCGCGCACAAACAGAACGGGAGGCGCGTCGGGGATTTGGCGCAGCAGGGCCGGGTAGTCAGCGCTTTCCCAGGTAAACACCTGGGCGCCAACACGGTCTACCCGCCGAAGCAATTCCTCCAAATCAACTTGAGCGCGCACCTTTAACAAGTTCTCACGCGCCCGAGGGTCAAGACGTATCTCGCGTAGGGTGTACTCCGGGGCGTCCCAGGCCGATTGGATATCACCAAATACCTCTAGGAGCGCGCGCAACCGCACCGGGCCGATGCCCCGCACCAGATTGAACCCCAGCCAATAGCGCAGATTGTCCATAGTTTCAACACAAGTAGGGGAGGCTTTTAGCTCCCCTGTGAATAGCACGGTTCACCGTGCAAAACAGCATCAGTCAAGTAAACCGGGGAGAAGGTGGACCTGCATCATCTGGTCAGCAAAATTCAGGGTCTGGATCACGTCGGCAATGGCCGGCAGCAATACCTCACCACGAGGGCCGTGAATAACAAACACATCGTTAGCGCCGGGCAGAGCGAGCACATCCACGACCTCCCCCAGTGCCTCCCCGGTGTCCGTGATCACTCGCATTCCGATCACTTGAAAATGATAATACTCTTCCGCCTCTAATGGAGCGGCATCTTCACGGGCAATCTCCACCAAAGCGCCGCGCAAAGCCTCGGCTGCATCGCGGTCGGCACACTCTTTTAAGGTCAACAGCAGGATGTTCTGATGCACACGCGCCTGGAGCAAAGTATAAGGGTGATGCTCAGGCCCGATGTAGACCGTGCGTAACTCCGCCAGATGTTCTGGGGAATCCGTAAGGATTTCGACACGGACTTCTCCCTGTAGGCCATGGGGACGCAACACCCGGCCCACAGCTAAATAACGAGGCTCAGGTTGCCTATGCAGCATCCCTGAGCCCCTGTATTTCGACTATCCAGGCCTCACTGGCCACGATCATACGATCTCCAACGTGACCTTCTTCCCCATTTTCGCGCCCAACACCCGCGCCAGGGAACGCATGGCGTTGATCGTGCGCCCTTCCCGCCCGATCATGCGCCCCATATCATCGGGCGCCACGCGCAGTTCCAATACAATTGAGGTTTCTACTTCAACTTCAGAAACCGCCACATCATCTGGCTGATCCGCCAGAGACTTGGCTACATACTCTACCAGTTCCTTGACCTTTGACGACATCGCAACGCCTCCTTAAAGGTTTTTGAAAAAGAGAACGAAAAGGATGATACGTAGCAACAAATTTGCGCTGCTGTACCTTATGCGTCAGCTGCTGAGTCTTCGGCGGCAGCAACGGGGGATGCCACCGTGGCCGCTTTGGCGCGAGTGGCCGGTTTGGTCTGGGGATTGACAACCGGCGCTGACGCCTCAGCCTCGGCCACCAGAGCCTCCAGGGACTCCCCCCCCTTCAAACGCGCAAAACGCTCGGTCGTTCCACACTTTTTGAACAACTGCGCCGCAGAATCGGTGAGCTGTGCGCCCACTGAAAGCCAATGCAATGCACGCTCTTCTTTGACCCGAATAGTCTCAGGTTGGGTACGCGGGTTATAAAACCCGATAACCTCGATGAATTTTCCATCCCGTGATGCTGTGGACTCCGCCACAACAATGCGATAGCTTGGCTGCCGCTTGCTACCCCCACGCCGTAACCTTATTTTAAGCATATGCCTCCTGTCTTATTTGAAGACGATGTATGGTGATGTGGCTTCATCACGGCCCCAAAGGATATAAGGGCAGAGATGCGCCTCAGAAAAGACGTGGTAAACCACGCAATTTCCCTTCTTTGACCTGCTTCAGCATCTTCTGCATCTGCCGGTGTTGTCCCAGCAGTTGATTGATTTGCTGAACGGTAGTGCCGCTGCCAGCAGCAATGCGCCGCTTACGGCTGGCATTAAGAATACGCGGATTGCGCCGCTCTTCTTTTGTCATGGATAAGATCATAGCCTCAACGTATTTCAGGTTTTTCTCGGCCTCGACCTTGTCCAAGTCTGCTCCCTGGAGCATCTTCCCCACACCAGGGATCATCTTCAGTAATTCGTCCAGCGGTCCCATTCGGCGCACCTGGCGTAACTGCTCCAGGAAGTCCTCCAAATCGAACTCCCCTTTGCGCAGCTTGCGCTCCATTTCCTCAGCCTGCGCTTCATCGAAGGCCAATTCCGCGCGCTCAATGAGCGATAGCATATCGCCCATCCCCAGAATCCGCGAAGCCAATCGATCGGGGTGAAAAGGTTCCAACGCGCCGAGCTTTTCGCCCGTTCCCAGGAATTTGATGGGCACACCGGTCACGGCGCGCATACTGATGGCTGCACCGCCACGCGCGTCGCCGTCCACTTTGGTCAAGATCAACCCGGTCAGCCCGACGCGCTCGTGGAAACCTTGGGCGATATTCACAGCTTCTTGACCGGTCATGGCATCAGCCACTAACAGCACCTCTATTGGACGCACACGACTCCGAATGGCCTCCAATTCGGCCATCATATCGTCGTCGAGCTGCAAACGCCCCGCCGTATCCAGCAACACCACATCCGAGCCACGCTTGCGCGCATCTTCAAGGGCGTTGACGCAAATGTCTGGGGGTCTTGTCTTGCCGTGGTCGCTGTAGACCGGGATGTTAAGTTGCCGTCCCAAGACCTCCAACTGGGTGATGGCCGCCGGACGATACGTGTCCGCCGCCACCATTAGCGGGAAATGCCCGGTCGCGCGTAGATGGCGGGCCAGTTTTCCCACCATGGTGGTCTTCCCAGACCCTTGTAGCCCGACCAACATCAGGATGTAAGGAGCATGTCCGCGCAACTCCAAGCGCCCCGGTTCGCCCAGGGTGATCATCAATTCCTGGTGGACGATCTTGACGACCTGTTGTGCGGGATTCAGCGCCTTGGAAAGCTCGGCGCCGACCGCATCCTCACGCACCCGGTCAATGAAATCCTTAACAACCTTATAATTAACATCTGCTTCTAAAAGTGCCAGCCGGATTTCTCGTAAAACTGCTTTGACGTCTTCTTCGCGTAGAATTCCGCGCTTGCCTAGCTTGTTGAAAACGGCTTGTAACTTATCGCTTAAAGACTCAAACATGATTGCCCGGCCTCATTTAAGTAGATACATTCTAATGGATATTAGAAATTCGTCAAGCAGTGACGGCTTGCCAAATGCTCAGAGCACGGCATAATTCACCCTAAACATCTCTATGGATTGTGGAGTGCCTATGAAAACTACACGAACACCGATTCACTTGATACACGCGCTCATCGTCATTGATCGGGAGCGTACTCGTAAAAAAAGTCGCACCGGCTTCAATCTGATTGTGCGTGTTATCGGGCTGATGATGCTCATCGCCCTGTTGGCGGTCGGACTGACGACCGGCATCACAATTGGGATGGCGGCAGCCGCGTACACCACCATCACGGACAACCTTCCCACCCCTCAGGAAGTGGAAAAGATCAGCGTGCAGACGTTTGAAACCACCAAGATTTATGACCGCACGGGCCAACATCTACTGTATGAAGTGATTGATCCCAATGCCGGCGACCGTAACTGGGTTTCGCTTGACACGATCCCTGAGTATGTGATCTGTGGGACGATAGCGGCTGAGGACAAGACCTTCTGGACCAATCCAGGGATTAACTATCGCGGGCTTGGCCGGGCGTTTGTCTCTAACTTGCGGGGAGAAGAAGTGCAGGGCGGCTCTTCGATCACCCAGCAGATGGTCAAGAACTCAGTTATTCCGTTGGAAGAACGTTTTGAGGTCAGCTATGTCCGTAAGGTAAAAGAAGTGCTCATCGCGCTGGAATTGACGCGCCTGTACAAAAAAGAAACCATCCTGGAATGGTACATCAACACCAATCTGTACGGGAATCTGGCTTATGGGATTGACGCCGCCGCGCGCGTCTATTTTGACAAGCCCGCCAAAGACTTGACACTCTCCGAATCCGCAACTCTCATCGCCATTCCGCAATATCCGCTTCTGAATCCCTTCAACGACCCCGAAGCTGCCCTGAACCGCAAGAATATCATTCTAAGGCGCATGGTAGAGGAGGGTTGCGTCACCAGCGCGGAGGCCAAAATTGCAGAAGCTGAACCCTGGAAGTTGGCCGCGTCCAACAAACGCTTCAACATCCTGGCGCCGCATTTTTCCATGTATGTGCGACGCGAGTTGGAAGAGCGTTTTGGCGCGGAACTGGTGGCCGGCGGAGGGCTGCGCGTCTATACTACGATCGATCTTGAGCTGAATGATCAAGCGCAGTGTGTGATTCAGGCTTTTCTCCGCATCCTGGCAGCGGAAGACCCGGCGGTGGTTATTCCAGAGGCAGTGGCCTCCGGTTGCGAGGCGGCCCAATATCTGCCGGATGTCCGGGCCAACCGCATCGGCAAAGACTTCAACGTCAAAAACTCGGCCATCGTGGCGCTACGTCCCAACACCGGTGAAATTCTGGCAATGGTGGGCAGCGCGGATTACTGGAACAACGAGATTGACGGCAAATTCAACGTAGCCGCCGACGGTCTCCGCCAACCAGGGTCGTCCTTCAAGCCGTTCACTTACGTCACGTTCCTGGCGCAGGGTCGCAATGCCGCCTACGTGTTCCTAGACTCGCGCCGCGCCTTTGAACAAGGGGAGGGCATGGCGCCCTACGTGCCGGAAAACTACACGCGCAAGTATTACGGGCCGGTCAGCTTGCGCAACGCCCTGGCCCGTTCTCTCAACATCCCCGCCGTTGAAGCAATGTCCATCGCTGGCATTGATAACGTCATCCGCACGGCGCACAGGATGGGGATCACCACCCTGGATCGCGGCCTGCAACAATATGGCCTCAGCCTCACCCTGGGCGGCGGCGAGGTTAAATTGCTGGATATGGCCTTCGCGTTCAGTGTCTTCGCCAATGGCGGCGTGATGTACGGCGAACCGCTGCCTGAAAATGAACTACGTCCTGGCTTCCGGGAACTGGACCCCGTCGCGATCTTGCGCGTGGAAGATCGCAATGGCAACGTCCTATATCAATACACGCAACCGGAGAGCCGCTCCATCCTGGACTCCCGACTGGCCTATTTAATGAACAATATTCTCTCCGATCGCCAGGCGCGCATTGCCCTCTTCGGCACGCCCAACGCGCTGGAGCTGGCAAACGAACGGCCGGCCGCTGTTAAAACCGGCACCACCAACAACTTCACCGACAACTGGACGGTGGGCTTTACCCCGCAAATCGCAATTGGCGCCTGGCAGGGCAACAAAGATGCGGAAGATTATATGATTAACATGGATGGCAGCTTGGGGGCGGCTTACCTCTGGCACGCGCTGATGGAGTACGCGCTCAAAGATCAACCGATTGTCCCCTTCAATCGTCCCGACGGCCTAGTCGAAGTCGCCGTATGCACGGGTTCCGGGATGCTGCCCAACCAATATTGCCCCACGCGAACAGAGTTGATGATCCCCGGCACCGAACCAACCGAAGTGGATAACGTCTATCAGGTCTTCTTGATCAACCGAGAGACCGGGAAACTAGCGACCATCTACACACCCCCAGAACTGGTAGAACATGAAGTCTTTATGACCCTGCCGCCGGAAGCGCAGGATTGGATCAATGGGCTTTCTGAAGAAGAACGCGCTATGTATCTTCCACCCTCGGAATACGACACGGTCTATGGCCCCAACCAGGCGGATGCGGAAGTTGCGATCACCTCCCCCACGCCCTATGCCTACGTCAGCGGCGTCACGCCCATCATGGGCAATGCGCGTGGGGGGAACTTCGCCTTCTACCGACTGGTCTTTGGCCAGGGTTTGAATCCGACCGAGTGGATGCAGATTGGCCCCGATCACGGCAATCAGGTGGACAAAAACCTGTTGGAAAACTTCGACACCACCGGACTGGAAAATATCCCCTACACGCTACAACTCCAGGTGATCGGGCAGGATCAACAGGTGCGGCAAGCCACCCTCCAGGTAACAGTGGACAACGAACCCCCCAGAGCCGATCTGACCTACCCGCCGGATGGTTCTGAATATGAGTATGGGCGGGATGAATGGGTCAACGTCAATGTTGAAGTCAACGACAAATACGCCATTGATCGGGCCGAATTCTTTCTTGGTGATCAGGCCGAGCCTTTTGGTGTGCGGAAACTTGCGCCGTTCAACGTGAATTGGACGCTGGGCGGCCCCGGCGAATACAGTTTCCGCGTGGTCGTCTACGACGCCGCAGGCAACAAAACCGAGACCAAGCCGGTGAAAATTCGCGTTGTTGCCAAACAAGAGTAGTTGAAGAGGCGTAATTGGAAATCGGTAATGGTAACGAGTATTGCAAAACCGTTTACGGATTTCCAATCACCCTTTCCCATCTCGGATCATTAGTGAATCATCACCATTATGCATACTTTACTTATCTCGCAAGATCCAGATGAGACGGCAGTATTGGCTCTGACGCTACAACGCGCGGGGATGACTACAACGCGCGCGCGCGAACTGCCAACGCAATGGACTGAAGCCGTCGATCCGCCGATAGATTTGATCGTCCTGGTCATCGTAGAAGGCTCCCCCATCTCCAAAGTCCAAAGCCTGCGGACGCAAACCACTATTCCCCTTATGGTCGTCGCGGAGCATCTGGACGAAGCCACCCATGCCGTCACCCTGGATGCCGGCGCCGACATAGTCGTGCTACGGCCCTACAGCGCGCGGCTGCTCATCGCCCAGGTGCGTGCGTTGATGCGCCGCGCCGCCGATCTGCCTTTCTTCACCCTGCCCACGCTGAGTCTAGGCGTCATCGCGCTGGATCCGGCTACCCGCACGGTCGTCGTCGGGAATCACAGTCCACAACGGCTCACCCAACTTGAATTCCGCTTGCTCTACACGCTGATGGTACACCACGAACAGGTGCTCCCCAATGAAAGTATCATCGAACAAGTCTGGGGCTACACCGGCGAGGGGGATCGCGATCTGGTGCGCGGGCTGGTGCGCCGCCTGCGCACCAAAGTAGAGCCGGACCCTCGCCAACCCCAATACATCATTACCGTCCCTAGCGTTGGCTATAGCTTCACAGCTGTATAAAAACTCCCCAAAAGCCGGAACGACGTCCCAATATCTTTCCGGGATAGCGTGCCGGGTCGCTGAGAGAGCCAACGCTAAGAATCTATCCGAAAATTATGGCAATGTTGTATCGCTACGTCAGGCCTTACGGCTAAAGCCGCTTTCAGGAAGGTACTTTTTCGTTGGCGGGCGCAGCCCACCAACGAAAAAGTACCCTTCAAACCGTGCCTTTAGGCGCAAATCGCAGGCCAAAACGAATTTTCGGATAGATTCTAAAGCATTTATGCATTAGGACTTACGCACGGATGGCGCTTTTGCACCGCAAAGCACGCTGAGGCCGCTGAGCACCTACAAAAATCGTACTCTGCGGTAAATTCTCACTTGTTTGCGTAAATCTTGATGCATAAGACCGGCGTGTTAAAAATAGTACAGGCGGGGAGGGTTTATGCCTGGCTTAGCACACCCATTAAACAGTTTTTACACACCCCTTTTCTATGATGCAAAAATGAGGAACACACCGTTCCGCAGAATATTAACCATAGAATTTAGGAGGCTAAAGATGTCAATGGCGATTTGCCCATCCTGTGAGGGTGAAATCAAGTTAACCCGCAAGGTTGAGTTGGGACAACGAATTCGGTGCCCGCTCTGTCTGGAAGACCTGGAAGTCGTCGAAACCAATCCGGTGGAACTCGACTGGGCCTACGACGAAGAAGAAGAATGGGACGATGAATGGGAAGAGGAAGAAGAGGAAGCTGAAGACGAAGATAGTAGCTGGTAACTTGCGCTTCTAGTCACACCAGCCTGGCACACACAAAAAAGAGGCGGTGCGCAATGCACCGCCTCTTTTCATTGGAACTCGTGAAGTTACCCCACGCGACTCGAACGGTTCATAAACGCCTTCCATAGCTCCGCAGCCACGGAGGGTATCAAGATGAGCGGAACCATAACGCCCCATTCGCGTAACGTGATCGGCGTGGTATTGAAAATCTCGTTCACCGCCGGAACCGGGATATAAACCACAACCAAGAGCATAAAAACCGAGAAAGCAATGGCGTACTGCATAAACTTGTTCGTGAACAGCCCCAGCTTGAGCAGCGGGTAACGTTCGGAACGAGACGTGTAAGCCCGAAGCAGTTCCGACATCACCAAGGTGACAAAGGCCATCGTTTGTGCGGTGATGGTAGCATCGGTGTGCTCCGTTTGCGCGAAGTGCCTAAGACCAAGCCAATAGGCAGTCAGCACCGCGGACGTGATGGCGACGGTCTGAATGACAACGCCCCAGACCATCTCCCGGTTAATGACCGGCTCATCAGGAGGTCGCGGAGGGCGTTGCATCAGGTCGGGATCGCCCTTTTCCAGACCCAGGGCCAGCGCGGGCGCGCCATCGCTCAACAGGTTGAGCCACAACAACTGAATTGCTGTCAAGGGCGGCGCCCAGCCGAATAAGGTCGCCAGGAACAGAATCATGATCTCCGACACATTGCAGGAGAGCAAGAAGTACACGAACTTGCGAATGTTGGAGTAGATCACGCGGCCCTGTTCAATCGCGCTGACAATGGAGACGTAGTTGTCGTCCGTGAGGACCATATCCGCCGTCTGCTTCGTCACGTCGGTGCCGGTAATACCCATTGCCACGCCGATGTCGGCTTGCTTCAGGGCGGGGGCATCGTTGACGCCGTCGCCCGTCATCGCCACAATGTTGTTGCGAGCGCGCAGGGCAGCGACAATGCGCATCTTGTGATTCGGCGAAACGCGAGCGAAAACGTCGGTGTTATCAACGTGCTGGCGCAGGGTCTCGTCGCTCATCGCCTCAAGTTCGGCGCCGGAGATCACTTCATGACCCTCGCGCAAAATGCCGATCTCGCGCGCAATTGCAGCGGCGGTGTCAGCGTAGTCGCCGGTCACCATAATGGTGCGCAGACCGGCGCCCACAGCCTTTTGCACAGCCGGCAACACTTCTGGACGGGCGGGGTCAATCATCCCCATCAGCCCCGCGAAAACCAAGTCTACCTCGACCTCTGTCGGTTTGGGTTCATCAGGGACTGTAGAAAGGGAGCGGTAGGCCACGGCCAAAACGCGCAAGGCCTGCGAGGCCAGCCCTTTGTTAGCGGCTAAAATCTCGGCGCGCAGCGCGTCGGTCAGGGCCACCGGCCCAGCCTCGGTCAACATCTGACGACATTGCGCCAACACGAGGTCGGGCGCGCCTTTGACCACGGCAATGTAGTTGTTCGTCCCACCGCCGGGCAACGGGCTGAGGTTTTCTTTGCCCGCCGATTCCAGGTCGTGGATGGTACACATCCGTTTGCGATCTGCGTCGAAGGGAATCTCGTTCACACGGGGATATTGGCCTTCGAGTTTTTCGCGCCAGTAACCCACCTTGGCCGCCGCGACCACCATCGCGCCTTCGGTGGGATCGCCGACCATCCGATAGTCTGTGTCTGTGCGTTTTTCCAAGATAGCATCATTACACAGCGCGCCCCCCCAGACGGTGGTTTGCAGCGCCTTGTAATCGCCCAGGCTTTGAAGTTCCTTGCCGTCCAGCTTGAACAGCCCATCGGGGTTATAACCCCGCCCGGTGATCTCGAATGACTTCCCGTCGGCCCAAACCTGCGTGGCCGTCATCTGGTTCTGCGTCAGCGTGCCCGTCTTATCGGAACAAATCACAGTCGCCGCGCCCAACGTCTCGACGGCGGGGAGCTTGCGGATGAGCGCGTGACGCTTGACCATCTCTTGCATACCCAACGCTAGACAAATGGTCACGACAGCGGCCAGCCCTTCAGGGACGGCGGCAATCGCCAGACTGACGGCGAGCATGAAGAAGTTCTTGAGTTCCACCCATTGGACTTGCCCTTCGATAATCAGGGTGCCATCCATTAAGCCGCGCACCACCGCCACGACGAAGACCAGCCCACAGACGATCAAACTGCCAATACCGAGGGTCTTGCCCAATTGATCCAGTTTCTTCTGAAGGGGAGTGTCTTCATCTTCGACGGATTGGATCATCTCGGCGATCTGACCAATGGTAGTCTTCATCCCTGTAGAAACGACGACACCTTGACCGCGACCATACGTGATCGTGGTACTCATGAAGGCCATGTTGTGTTGATCGCCCAGCCCGGCATCTTCGGGCAGGGTGCGATCCGCGACCTTGTTCACCGGCACCGATTCCCCGGTCAGTGACGCCTCCTCTGCTTTGAGGTTAATGCTTTGTATCAACCGCAAATCGGCCGGAACGATGCTGCCCGCTTCCAGGATGACGACGTCGCCAGGAACCAGGTCGCGCGCGGGAACCAGCACCCGACTGCCGTCACGGATGACATGAGCATCCGGCGCAGCCATCCTCTTGAGCGCGGCCAATGCTTCTTCGGCTTTGCTGTCCTGGATGATGCCGATAGCCGCGTTGAGGATCACGATGGCGACAATCGCAGCGGACTCAATAAACTCAATGATTTCCCCGGATTCGCGATATTCGCCGATCCCCAGAATGAATGAGATAATTGCCGAAGCAATCAAGATGAGAACGATGAAGTCGGTTAATTGCTCCCACAACCGTTCCCAGAACGTGGGCGGGGGTTTTTCTTCTAGCTCATTGTGCCCGTGGACTTCCAGCCGCTGCTTAGCCTCAGCTGCCGTCAAGCCGTTCCGCGCATCGGTAGCCAGCTTCTCGACGGTCGCCTCGATACTGAGCGCGTGCCATTTCCCTTCTGCTTTGCTCATGGAATCTCCTCCTTAGATCAAGTGTGAAAAGTGTAGAAAGGTCATCATGACAAGCAAATCTGCATCATGACTAACGCTTGATTGTAGCATAGTATCTTAAAGCGACAAATCAGACACGCTTCCAAAACTTACACGGGAATTGGAGCCCAAGCGCGCCGTAACAGCGCGAGCGGAGACCCGGCCAGCAGATGCTTGCCCTCTGAATTGACAATCCATCCCTATCCAGTATACTGGACATTAGTACAGCCTAGAAGACAATAATGAATTATCCACAATACGTTCCCGCCGCCGTGCGCACCGTCCGCATCCTGGAACTGCTGGCAACATCGCCCGAAGGGCTGACTGCCGGCCAGTTGGCCGCTGCCCTGGCGATCCCCCACAGCGCGCTGCACGCTTTGCTCAACACCCTCAAAGAACTGGATTACATTCAACAGGCCGGACCGCGCCTCCCCTATCACCTGGGAGCAGGCGCGCGGGCGCTGCAAGCGCCGCGACCACTGGGCGACGCCGCCCTCATCTTTGCTTTCCATGAGGAAGCCACGCGCCATACCCCGGAGGAAACATTAGCCCTGGGGGTGCTTGATGACGCAGATGTGGTGATCCTGGCGGAGGCGCCCTGCCCCCAGACGGTGCGCAGCGTCATCCCTGCCGGCCATCGGGCGGAGGCCGTCGGTCATCCCGCCGGGTTGATCCTGTTGGCCGGTCTTAGCGATCTGGCGCTGGCGCGCAGTGTCCCCCGCCCGGCGAATGACTTGCCCGGGGTGTTACAGGATGTCCGCCAACAAACCCTGGCTCGACGGGCCTATGCTGAAGTGGTAACGCTGGCCGTGCCGATATGCCCGGATGGGCAACATCCTGAAGCGGCGCTGTTGTTCAGTATACCCGTTTTTCGTTGGAATGAACTGAGAGAACACGCCCTCATCCGCGCGTTGCGCGAGATCGCCGCGCGCATCTCGTACCGGCTGGGCGCGCCGACCTATCTGCCCTATGGCGTCGCCCGGCCTCACCGCCTGGGAACCAGCGGCCCGCTGCCCCCTGCGGAGCTGGCCCCCTTCCTAAATGGGCCGTGGGCCGCGCGCCTGGCCTGCATCCGCCCCGATGGGACGCCCCACATCGTGACCGTGTGGTACGAATGGGATGGCGCCGCCTTCCTGATGATCGCCTGGCCCGGCTCCTCATGGGCTGAGTGTGTGATGACCAACCCTGCCGTGGCCCTGACGGTAGCAGAGCCGTGGCCGCCGCTGCGCCGCGTCCTGGCACGCGGGAAGGCGCGCGTCCTCGCGCCGGACGCCCTCCCCGGCGGGCTGGACGGGTTGTACCGTCGCCTGAGCGTGCGCTACCTGGGCGCCGCCGCCGAAACGATCTTGCCGGTCTCCTACGGCGCCGGCTGGCAGGCGTTTAGCGTCACGCCCGCCGAACTGGAAGCTGAAATGGAAATGCCATGAAAGTTCTGTTAGAAAACGTTTCCAAAACCTTCACCGACGAGGCGTCGCCGCTGGCCGCATTGGGCGCGACGTCCCTGCACATCGCCTCCGGTGAATTTGTATGTCTAATTGGACCAAGCGGCTGCGGGAAATCCACCCTTCTGCGCTTGCTTGCCGACCAGATTGCCCCCACCACCGGCAACATTCAGTTGGACAACCATCCCCCTGCCGCCGCGCGCGCGCGCAAAGAGATTGCGTGGATGGCGCAAAATCCAGCCTTGCTGCCCTGGCAGACGGTCTGGGATAATGTGGCGCTGCCCCTGCGCGTTAACCGGCAGCATCACCGACCAGCCCCGCCGCCGGGCGAACTGCTGGCCATGGTGGGGCTGAGCGATTTCACGCAGGCCCGCCCGCCCAAACTCTCCGGCGGGATGCAGCAGCGCGTGGCCCTGGCGCGCGCGCTGGCGACCGGCGCGCCGCTCTGGTTGATGGACGAGCCATTCGCCGCGCTGGACGAACTCACGCGCGAGACGCTGACCGACGAGGTCCTGCGACTCTGGATGCAGTTCCACCCCACCGTGGTCTGGGTGACGCACAACATCGCCGAGGCGGTGCGCCTGGCCGACCGCGTCGTGGTGATGACGGAGCGTCCGGGTCATATCCGGGGCATCGTCGCCATCGCGCTGCCCCGTCCCCGCGACGCCACCGCGCCGGAGTCCGTGGCATATATTCGGGAGTTGCGGAGGCTGCTGAGGGGTGAGGATGAGGCAGGAAGAAATAGGAAATAGGAGATAGGGGAGATGACATTGGATATCTCGGGGTTGTTTAAGATGGCGACACCCGGCAGTCAACGGGCGGCGCTGCGGCGGGATGGGTTGTCAGTGCTGCTCATCGTGGGAACCGCGCTGGTTCTCTGGGAAATCATCGTGCGGGTGCGCAACGTGCCGGTGTACTTGATCCCCGCGCCCTCGGTCATCGCCGTGACGCTGTGGCAGCAGGCCGGCTATTATCTCAGCCAATCCCTGGTCACACTGGGGGAGGCCGCCGGCGGGCTGGTGTTGGGGTTGACGGTGGGGATTCTCGTCGCCGTGCTGGTGACGTTCTGGCGGCAGATGGAACGCGGGGTGTTGGCGCTGGCAATTCTGATCAAGACGACGCCGCTGGCCGCGATCGCGCCGCTGCTGGTCATCTGGTTTGGCTTCGGGCCACTGCCCAAAGTCATTGTCACGGGGCTGATGACGTTCTTCCCGGTGTTGATCAACGTCCACAGCGGGCTGCACGCCGTGGACGGCGCGACGCTGGCGTTGTTCCACTCCCTGAATGCCAGCCGCCAGGAGTTGTTTCGCTACGCGCAATGGCCGACGGCGCTGCCCTATCTGTTTGACGCGCTCAAGGTGGTGGCGCCGCTGTCGCTGGTGGGCGCGGTGGTGGCGGAATGGGCCGGAGCCTCCGCCGGATTGGGCCGGGTAATGTGGCTGGCCTATGCCAATTTCACGATGCCCGCGCTGTTCGCCGCCATCTTCTGCTCGGCGGTGATGGGGATCGGATTGTATTGGGCAGTCATCGTCCTAGAAAAACAGGTTATTTTTTGGAAGTGAAGATTTCTCAACGGATGGAACGGATTCCAACGGATTTTTTCCGTTTACTCCGTTCCATCCGTTGATTCTATGTGAGGAGATTATGAAAACACGTACGATAATTTATGGGTTGATTTTGGTCATTCTGTTGTTGCCCGCCTGCCGCGCGGAGTCGGGGCCGGCTGAGAGCAAATCTATGGTCTTTATGGCCGGGTACATCCCCCAGGCAAATTTGCCATTGGTGGGGGTCTACGTGGCGCAGGAGAAGGGCTTTTTTGCCGAGGAGAAGTTGAATGTCGAAATCCAACACTCGGCCGGCAAAGAGGAACATCTGCAACTGCTGATGGCGAACAAAATCCAGATCACGAATCAAGACGCCGCCGTGTTGTTGAAACGCCGCGCCGACCCCGGCCTGCCGCTCGTGTCCATCGGGCTGTTGGGGCATCGAGGGCAGCAAGCGTTCGTGGCGTTGAAGGATTCCGGGATTGAGACGCTTGAGGATTGGAAGGGGCGCAAAATCGGCTACAAGGGCACGCCGCCGCCGGACCTGTTGGCGTTGCTGGACGCCGCCGGGTTGACCGAGGCCGACGTGGAGTTGATCAACGTCGGCTTCGATCCACGCGTGCTGACGGAGGGGATGGTGGACGTGTACCCGGTGTTCAAGTCCAACGAGCCGGACACGCTGCGCGGGTGGGGTTACGAGCTGACGATGTGGGAAGCCGCCGATTACGGGGTTCCCACCCTGGGGTTGACTTATGTGACCACCCCTGACATCATTAAGGAAGACCCGGAGCGCATCGAGCGGTTTATGCGGGCGGCGCTGCGCGGCATCGAATACGCCAAAGAGCATCCCGATGAAGCCATCGAGTACGTCTTGAAGTATACCGGCCCGGAGGCCGACGCCGCGCATCAGAAGTACATGCTCCAAACAGAATTGCGCGACGCTTATTCTGACCTGACCGAGCAGTATGGGCTGGGCTGGCAGACGGTGGAGCAGTGGCAAGGGTTGGCCGATTCGCTGTTGAAGTACAACGCGCTGGCGCAGCCGGTGGACGCTAACATAGTGTTTGATAACCAGTTTTTGGCGAAGATTTACGGGAAGTGAGGTATTTTTTCTTTCGTCAAACGTCAAACGTCAAAAATGACGTTTGACGTTTGACGCTTCAGGGCTTCTCCGTCTCCCACTGCAAGGCGACGACCGATTTGTGGGTCAGTTGCGTGGTCAACTCAAAACGGGTGTCGTCGGCAGTCAGGCGCAGGGTGTACGCGAGTTGATAGACCGGTTCGCCGTTCACTTTCTCGTCAGGGAGCAAGCGGTAGCATTGCAGGCGAGATGTGATTTTCCGCTCCGTGAAGAGCCGCTCCACGCGCGCCAGGGTCGCCTCCGGCTGCGTGGTACGAATTTTAAGCGCGGTAGGGCGCGCCACCCGGATCGGCGCGTGGGGTTTCATCATCAGATAATCCAGCCCTTGCGAGAACGCGGCCACCACCACCGCCGCGCTGATCGCCAGCGCGTACAGACCCACCCCGGTCGCCATCCCCACCCCCAGCGCGATGATGAGGATACTGGCGTCGCGGGGATCGCCCAGCTTGTAGCGATAGCGCACCACGCTCGCTGCGCCCATCAACCCGAAGGCGCGCGCCAGTTGATTGCCCACAATGAGCATCATCATGGCCCCGGCCACACTGAGCAGGACGTGCGCTTGAAACAAATCCCGCTCGAAGATAGTCAAACGGCGATATCCCACCAGTCCGCCCAACACCGCCGCCAGCAGCATCACCGGCCCCACTTCCAGCAGCGTGCGCCCAAACTCACCCATATCGGTCAGAATCGCCACAGCGTCAGGGACAAAGCTCCCCGCCTCACGCCTCATCGTTGAAAACGGCCAGATTCTACTCAAAACGGTGGTTCGCGCCGGCAGCCCCAGCAGGAACAATGCCCCGCACAGACACAGCACCAGCAACCAAAACCGTAGACTTGCCCTTCTCGCATCCATCGTTCAGTTCCTCCGAGCTTGAAACCGGCTACAGCCGCAAAGTCTCCTTCAGGGTCAAAGCTACATTTGTGCTAAATTTAGTCTAACACGATAATAAAGTCACGACATTACAACACGGTTAATGATCAATAATTGCCGCTTTTTGGAGGTAAAACCATGACCCGCACAAAAAAACGACAGGCGCCTGTCAGCGGATGGCTGATTGTCGGCCTGCTGCTCACGCAATTGGCGTGCAAAACCGTGATGGGCGGCGTCGTTCCGGTGGCGACACCCACGGCGCTGCCGACCACCGCGAGGCCTTCTCCATCGGCCATGCCCCCTGATAAATCAGGCCCAGAACAGGGCCATCAGACCGGGAAAACCTCGGAACTCACGCCGCCCTACCTGCCCAGCAGTGCGCCGGGTATAGCCTGTATCGGCACGCAGGGCTTTGGCATCACCTGCCTGGAAAACGGCGAGTGGCATACCCATTCTGAAGCAACGGGGAATATCGTCAACGATTACATACTCGCGATAACGGGCTGTCCTGACGGCAGCGTCCTCGCTGCGCACTCATCGGGATTAGGACGTTACAACCATCAGGAATGGCGGAGTTATGAAAAAGGCTGGGGCGTCAGCTCGGCTGAAGCGTTGGCATGCGGCGCGGAGAACGACATCTGGGTGGCGCATTTCAGAGGCGTCAGTCACTTTGATGGCCTGCATTGGCAAACTTACCCGGCCACCGAGCATCTGCTTGGCGCGGCAGGGGATCCAGAGTTGTTGAACGACCTCGCTATCACCACCGCCGGCGATGTGTGGGCAGTGACGGCCAACAGTGTGGCCTGGTTTGCCCAGGGCGAGTGGCAGGTGTTTGCGGAAGGCGCAGGATTTGATGAGCGCCAGTTCTTCGCCAATGTAGCGCTGGATGCGCAAGGGCGGCCCTGGGTTAGCGCCAGCCAGGGATTGTTTGTGTTTGATGGATTGATGTGGACCCCCTTTCCCAAAGACAGATTTTCCAGTCCCACGGCCCTCGCCGTAGACGCGCAGGGACAGGTATGGGTGGGAACCGCCAGTTATGGGCTCTATGTGCTCCATCAGGATGGCAGTTGGAGCAACTACAACCGCACGAACAGTCGGCTGAGCAGCGATCATGTGCGTGACATTGTCATAGATGGACAGGGCCGGGTATGGATTGGGACCGTCTGGGGGCTAAACGTCCTGGCGGAGGATGTCTGGTATACCTACCGCATGGACAATTCTGGGTTGGCCGACCAGGATATTGGCACACTGGTGGTGGTGAACGGAGGCCCGGCGCTGCCGGAACCGCACACGAAAGTCCCTGGTTCGCTATCCGGGAAAATTGTGGATGAGGGAGGAAACGCCGTCGCCCATGCCGCCATTGACTTATGTGTGGAGAAACTTTACCAGGATGCGTATGACACCTCCCCCTGCGCCGACCAGCCATTCTACCACACCGCGACCACCGATGCCGAGGGGAATTTCAGTTTTACGGACGTGCCGATGGGGCGCTATGTGCTTGCCGTCAATGATGATGGTCTGTGGCGGCGGGTTCCCAACGAGCGCGGAACAAGCTATCTACAAGTGCTGGTGACAGCCAGGGAAAATACAGATGTGGGCGAAGTTACCCTGAAGGAGAAAAGATAACCTCCATGAAAACGTGAAACGTGAGGGCTTTACAGTCAGCGCCTCACGTTTCGCATTTCTATGGAGATAAAAAACTTCGCGGGATGACTCAAATCACCGTGTTATCCGGGACGACGGCACCCTTCGGGACCACCACAATGCCGTCGCGGATGACGTAGGTATCGGTTTCCTCGTCTTCTGCGCCGGCGTGGTTGCGGATGACGACGTTGCGCCCGATGCGCACACCCTTGTCGAGGATCGCGTTTTCAATCACGCTGCCCGCCCCCACCCCCAGGTCCGGCAGTCCCATGCGGCGGTTCTCTTCAACTTCAGCGACGGACTCAAAGTCATCCGCCCCCATCATAACGACCCGATGCAAATGCGCACCCGCATTAACGGTGCTGCGCAGTCCCACCACGCTATCCGCAATGGTCGCGCGGTTGATGATACACCCCGGCGCCAACAACACCCGCATCAGGTTTGAATCAATAACCCGGCTGCCGGGCAAATAGCGCGAGCGCGTGTAAATCGGCCATTCAGCGGAGAAGAAGTCGAAAGGCGGATCGGGGCGCGTCATCGCCAGGTTCACATCATAGAAGGCCTTGATGGTGCCGATGTCCTCCCAGTACCCGTCGAAACGGTAAGCGTACACTCGACGCCCCTTCTCGATGGCCGCCGGGATAATATGCTTGCCGAAATCCGAGCCGGTCTCGTTGCGCAGCAGTTGGATCAACGCGGGGGTGCGGAACACGTAAATCCCCATGGAAGCCAGATAGGGCTTGTCGCCTTCGATACTCTCCCACCCGTCCAGTTGGTCCGCGGGCGGCTTTTCCACGAAGTCCACAATCCGCCCCTCGCTATCAGCCTTGAGAATCCCCAACCCTGGCGCGTCCGCGGCCCCTACCGGCTTGACGGCAATACTGAGATCGGCTTCATTGACGCTGTGAAAACGCACAAAGTCCGCATAATCCATGCGATACAGATGGTCCCCGGCCAGGATAAGCACATCACGCGGTTTGGGCACTTGCAGTTGAAACAACTGCTTGCGCAACGCGTCCGCCGTGCCCTGATACCACGACTTGCTCACCGGAGTCTGTTCTGCCGCCAGAATCCGCACCCAGCCCTCGGAGAAGTTGTCGAACTGGTAAGTGCGCGTGACGTGACGGTGCAGGGACACCGAATTGAACTGTGTCAGCACATACATCCGATTGATGCCAGAATGAATGCAATTGCTGATGGGAATATCAATCAGACGATAATGCCCGGCCAAGGGTACAGCCGGTTTCGCGCGCAGTTTGGTTAAAGGATACAGCCGTGTGCCCGCGCCGCCCCCCATAATGACTGCCAATACATCTTTCATAAAGCTGAGCATACTCTGGCCTCCTTTGCAAATAACAAATAGCGAATAGCAAGCCCTCGATTCCATGATATCCTAACGCTATATAGCCTTATTATAGTCACATGCAGTATATAACGCAAAAAGCCCTGACTATCAGGGTGTATCATTCTCGACAAGCGTGTCCCACCAGGGCAGTTTTGCGGCTCAAGCTGCAACTGAAGAAAAGAGTTGTCTGTTTGACATTCAGCGATAAGATAGGGGAGAGTTTCATTATCAGTAAAGATGGCGATTACGATAGCGATTACGATTACGATTTCGCTATTCGCTATTTGCTATTTGCTATTTTCAAGGGAGAGAAAGTATGAACGGACAAGCACAAACCTGGCGGCAGGTACTTCAGCAACGCGGACAACATTCCTTGATCGGCCGCCAACATGAGTATGAAGTCTTTCGGCTAAACTTTATCTATCAAGTGCCGGAATATCTTATCTTTGCCATCAGTGGCCCGGATGGAGTGGGCAAAACCAGCCTGTTGACACAATACCAGGCCATCGCCCAAGAACATGGCGCGATCACCACCCTGGTGAATGTTGCCCAACTCACAGCCGTTCCCGAACAAACGATTCTACAAATCTTGAATGAGCTGGCGCGGCAGTTGACTCAGGCCAGCACGCAGGTGACCACCTTTGATGAACGACGCCGGCAATATCTCGATACCCTTCAGATGATCACGGCCGATACCGCCAAACCGGCCGGCGTCTTCGACTTTATCAAAGGGCTGGCACAGCCGGAAACAACCGCGGCTTGGGATGCCTACCTGTATGAAAAATCCTTGCCGCCAGACCAAATCATGTTGCTTAAAAACCCGGTGGAAGTTCTCACCCGCGCCCTTATAAAAGACTTGACCGCCTGGGCCACCATTCGCCGCATCGTTCTATGCTTCGACAATTGGGAACTGTTAGAACCGCAGATCGGCGATTGGCTGCGCGCCATTCTCGCGCCAGGGGAATTGAACACCAATATCTGGCTGATCACCGCCGGCGCCGAGCCGCCGGACGACGCCTGGGCGCCCTTCCGCCCTCTCATAGCGCCCTTGCCCTTGCAACCATTCACAACAGAAGAAACGCACTCCTACCTGAGCGCCTGCGGCCAGAGCGACCCGGCCCGACAATCCCACATCTGGAACCACAGCCGGGGACTTCCGTTATGGGTGAGCCTGTTAGCCAGCGCGCGCGGGCCCCACATTGAAGGGCTGGCGCTCAATCCGGCAGATCGCTACCTGAAATGGCTGACAGAACCCTGGCAGCGCGAGACCGTCCTACGGTGCGCCGCCGCGCGTTATCTCAATGCGGATATTGTACAAACGCTCACCGACAACCCGGAAGCCTTCGCCTGGCTACGCCAGACGCCACTGTTAAATGAATGGGACGCCGGTTGGCGTTACCCCCCAATCCTACAGACCCAAATGCGGGAATTGGCCTATCAGCAATCGCCGGCCACCCTAGCAACTGCCCACACTATCCTGCGCGACTACTACGCGCAACGGATCGCAGCGCACGGCGATACACCCCGTTACCGCGACCCTGAATGGCAACAGCCGCAATTGGAGCATCTGTACTACGGGCTGATGCTCAACGACAGAAAAGCCGAGCAGGAAGGGCTGGCGCTTTTCATCTTTTCCTTACGCGCCCACGCCCCCCTGGCCGATGAGATCGTCCGCACCTGGCAGGAGGCCGCCGCCGCACAGCCCGCGCCCAACAGCATCACCGACTGGAGCGATACCCTCAAGATCGGCTGGCAAGCCCTGAAACAACAGGATTGGACAGCAGGATTGACGCTCTGTACTTTGCTGATGCGCCGCAACGATCTGAGCTACGATGCCCAGGAAGAGTTGCACATCGTCCACACCCAGCTTGAGATCCGCGCGCGGAAGGCAACCCCGATTGGCCCCGAAGCCCTCCCCACCCCGGCGGAACCAGCAGCCGCGCTCCTGGCTTTCTCCGACGTCGCGCCCGGCAGCTCTCCGGCCGCCCCGGCGCCAGCTCCAGAACGCGCCGTGGCACTCCCGGCCCCCGCCACAAGCGCGTCGGACGTTGAAAGCAATCTCCCAACACCGGGGGAGGACCAGACGCCAGACATTCACAAACAGCCAGACCCAGGCGAGTCTGAAGTCCAAGATAAAGAACCGCCTTTCAAGGAATCCCTTGAACTGTCCCCGGATGGCGCCCACCTTGTCAAGCAGGAAGCGCCTACTCTGCCGCCCGCGCCAGAAGCGCCCGCTGCCGAAGGGGCCATGGAACCGCCGCCCGCCGCCCCCGCCCCCACGATTGCCATGCCGGAAGCCTCACCCCAAGAGAGCGCAGACGACGATGTGCCGGAAGCCCCCCCCCAGGAAATGCCGGAGGAGGCCGCCGCGCCGGATACAACCGCAGCAACCGTCCCAGAGGCCGAGTCACCGCCGGTGGAACCATCTCCCACGGGAACCGAGGCAACCATTGACGCCGCCGACTACGCCAATCGCGGCAACGTCTATCTGAATATGGGGGAGTACCAAAAAGCCATCCACGACTACACTCGCGCGCTGGCATTGGATCCCACGCACACGGCAGCTTACTACAACCGGGCGCTGGCCTATACCCAGACGCACGATTTCGATCGGGCGCTGGCGGACTACACCCACACCGTCGAACTCAATCCCCAATTTGCCGCTGCCTACAAAAACCGGGGCGTCCTCTATGCCAGCACGCAGGATTACCGGCAGGCGATTGCCGACTACACCCAGGCGCTCGCTCTCAACCCAACGGATGCAGCCACGTACAACAATCGGGGGCACGCCTATTACAACCTCAAAGAATATTCAGAAGCCCTAGCCGATTATGACCAGGCCATCGAGTATGACCCGCAGCACGCCCGCGCCTACCTCAATCGTGGATTAACCTACGCCGCGATGGACGAATACCAACAGGCCATTGCCGACTACAATCAGGCCATTCTGCTGAACACGAATAATGCGGCCGCCTACAACTGCCGGGGCCAAGCCTACGCGCGGTTAGCGCAATATCCCCAGGCGCTGGCTGACTATGACAAGGCGCTAGAACTGGCGCCCAAAACAGCCCTTTTCCACAACAACCGGGGACTCGTGCTGGTCAAAATGCAGCGGTATGCCGACGCCATCGAAGCCTACCAGCGCGCCAGCGCCATCAGCCCGCAGTACGCAACCGCCTATTACAATGCGGCGTGCGCGGCGGCGCTCATGGGCAACCCCCAGGAAGCCTGCAATTGGTTGGAAAAAGCCATCGCATTGCACCCACAATATCAGATCATGGCGAAACATGACACCGATTTCCAGGGTCTCGCCGGCAATCTCAGATTCCGCAACCTCGTCAATCCGACCGAGTAGCTCCGTTTAAAAAACAGAATCCGGGGTTTCAACAAAACCCCGGATTCTGACTTTTCTCCACTCAATACCGCAGCGCTTCTTCATAGCTGCGCTGGACAAAACGGCGCAGACGCGGCAACTTCTCCAAATCCGTCACGGCCACTTTAAGCCAGTGATTGAGCACCCGCTCCCCGGCTTTAAATGGCTCCACCGCAAACTCCTCCGCCAATATTTGCCGGTCGTGCAGCCGCAACTGGGTCAGGACCAAGCCTTCGTTCACCACAAACACAAACAGCCGACCGTCCGCCGTATACGCCGGACAGCCAAACATCCGCCGGGCAGAAACTTCCGGCCAATGCAAGACCTGCGCCTCTAAGGCCTCCCGCAAGACGCCCCCCTGCGCTTCACTGTAATAATTCATCGCCCACCCTCATCTGTCGCCGCCAACAAATAACTCACCCCACCCTCATCGTAACGCACCAGCATATGCGGCGCCTCCGCAGTATACCATGCCGCCAGCGTAGTTTCCTCACCTGCGGTGGGGGTGTATTTGAGGACAACCTTCCAGGCGACAAAGGCGCCGGCCGGCGTCCACACCGGCTCGCCCCCCACCACGCCGACGTAAGCCGGGCTAACCTGCATCGCGCCCCCTTCATCCAGCCAGGCAAAAGAAAGCTGGCTGCCGTAGCCAATCTCAAAGGGCAATCCCATCAAGCGCCAGGGCCATGTCTCCGCCAACAGCGTATCAGGCGGCAGAGAAACTTCACCACTTCCCTGAAGCAGGGTCTCAAAACGCAGCGAGTCGGCGCGGCCATTGGCGGGAAACGTCACTGTCACTATCTCACCGGCGAGCACGCGCGTCCCACTTACGGTCGCC
The DNA here is from genome assembly GCA_029555965.1 of Chloroflexota bacterium. Lineage (GTDB taxonomy): Bacteria > Chloroflexota > Anaerolineae > B4-G1 > SLSP01 > JAKQHY01. Next base: position 26,113 of record JAKQHY010000105.1, read on the forward strand.
GGGCGCAAATCCACAGCGTCCCACGCGACCCGCTGCTCCCACGCGCGCGCCTCCCCGGTGAGCCAGGGCTGCAATGCCGGCACGTCCAGCGGGAAGTCCACGGCGAAGGCCTCCTGCCGTGCGCGGCACCGCGCCGATGCAGCCGCGGGCGGCTCCAGAATACACTCCGCCGTCCCGACAGCCTCGCCAAAAGTATTGTGAATCACGTACGACCAATGCTGGGGACGATCCCAGGTCGCGCCCGGCTGCAACACAATCTCATCCACCGCCAACAGCTCTGGGAAACGTCCCAGAATCACTTCAGAGACGGCAGCGTAGCCGTAAATTAGCAGCAAAGCCAGCAACGGAATCCCCCACGCCCAACGCCGCATCCCCCGCAATGGCGAGGACGCAGGGTGCGCCGGCGGGTGATTCCGCTGCCAAAGCCACCAGAGAGCCAGCAACGTCAAGGGTGTCAACAGCACAGCGCCGCAAACGGCAAGCGCAATCAACGCCCCCACAACCTGCAGCGGCAAAAAACTGGATACAATCAACAACAACGCGGCGATACTGTTATAAACAGCGTGCAACAGGATGCCGGGCAACAAGGAATGACTCCGCCAGGCCAACACTCCCAACACCAGCGAAACGGGCAGCAGCGCGAAGCCTCCCTGAAAGCGTAAATGATAGAGGGCAAAAATCACACCACCGACGAGCGCCCCCACCCCACCCCCCCAGCGCTCATAGGCCCGCTGGACATAGCCGCGAAACATCACTTCCTCGCACAGCGGGGCCGCCACCACCGTCGCCACCAGGAGTCCCAGCGCCCCCCAACCATCTTGGGGAAAGGCGGACGGCGCCATGGGGGTGGTGTAGCCCAAGAGCAACATTGTGATCACGTTGAGGCCCACCCCCACAATCCACAGGCCAACGGCCAGCACCACGCTCGCGGCCAGCGCCGGCCAGCCGGGCCACCGCCACCGCAGCGTTTCCCGCACCGGCAACTTTTCCCCTCGGATAAAAAGCAGTGTCAATCCCGCCAACACAAATTCGGCGAGGATGCCCATCCAATAGGGGGGCAACAGGTCTTCGAGGAATTGCCCGACCACCAAAATGATCAGAATTCCCAAAACCAAATATAGATTGACTACCAACAGCGAAGGCAACTCCCGGCGTTGCGGCGGTAGAGCGAGCGTCACTTCATTGATCATCCCACATCCTCTGGTGCTCCGTTGCACACCTTACAAAGTTTGTAAAGTATAA
>JAKQHY010000120.1 GCA_029555965.1 Chloroflexota bacterium
CACATCCGAGGGATCGGAGCACAACAACCCGAACGGCTCGACCAACACCCGGCGAAACGCCGCAAACGATGCGCCCGGCGGGATCAAGCGCAACTCCAACGGCTTGTCAATGTTGCGCGGATCCAACGCCAACGAGACGATCCACATGATCGGGAACAACACCGACGCCGTCACCAACAGCAGGAAAATCTGGATCAAAATCTGGTTGAGAATGTCCTTTTGCTTCCTAGACATCGTAAGCCTCCGTCGCGCGGGTCACGCGGTTCTGAATCAACGTGATCCCCAGCAGGATAAAGAACACCACGAGGCTGAAGGCTGCGCCGACGCCGTACAATCGCTGGTTGTACACCAGCTTATACGCCTGCGTCACCAGAATTTCCGTCTGACCAAACGGCCCGCCCTGGGAAATAAAGTAGATCGGCGCGAAGCTGTTGAATGTCCAAATGGAACCCAACATAATCGCCGGCACCATCGCCGGGCGGATCAGCGACAAGGTGATGTACCACAGCCGCCGCCAGCCATCCGCCCCATCCATCGAAGCCGCCTCGTACAGGTCGGCAGAGATGGATTGTAAGGCGCCGGTCGCCACCACGGTCATAAACGGCCAACCAAGCCAGATGTTGGCGAGCAGGATACAGTAAAAAGCCAGCGGCAAGAACGCCAGTGGGCCGCCTATCGGCGGCTGCGCCACCGTCATCCAGCGCGTATCTGTAGCAAAGTGCGTGCCAAACCACTGGTTGAAGAGCGCCAGCAACTGGTTGAACGCCCCAAACCGGTCGTCGTACATATTGCGCCACGTCAGCGCAGTGATGTAGCCGGGGATGGCCCAGGGCAGCACAAACAACGCCCGGTAGATTTTCTTCCCGATCAGCTTGGGGGTATTCAGGGCCAGGGCAATGGCGACGCCCAATGCCACATGAAAACTCACATTCACCACCGTCCAGACCAGGTTGAAGAGCAGCAGCCGCCAGAAGTTGTAGTTTTCCAGGGATAACGAGTTGGTCAAAATCTTGATGAAGTTATCCAACCCCACAAAGGGCGGCGCGTACTTTTCCCAGGTGGCGGGGTTAAAAATCACGAAACGCAGGTTCTTGACACGATAATCGGTAAAGGACATCCAAATTTGATAAAATTGGGGGATCAGCGTGATGAAGAACATCAGGATACCGGCCGGCGCAATGTACGTCCACGCCGTGCGCGACTCCTTCACTCGCTGCAGAAACGCACCAAACCCTTTTTTAGGTGCGCTTACAGGTTGACGCTTAGAATTGGCTACCACAGTTACCTCCTTTGAGAATAGCCGCTAAAGCGGCGGATTAAGAGGTAGTGTTTTCGCGGGCAGTGTACCGCCCGCGAAAACGCTCTTTTTTAAGAAGGCTTCTTAAAAAATACAGGTGAGGGGGTATCGTTATGCCCCTCACCTGTATCCTATCCCTATAACAAACTCCGCCCCAAGGAGCTATTGCCCGCGCGTCTCAGCGACCTTCGCGGTGACGCTGTCGAACGCTGCCTGCAACGCCTCAGCGGGATCCGCGCCCGCGTCGAAGACCGACTTGAGCGCATTGTCCATCGCCTCCCAGTAGGCCCCCATTTCGGGGATGACCGGGAATGCCACGCCGCCTTCAAACGCGACCGCCGCCTGCTGCATCAACGGGTCGTTAATCTCCACCCCAACAGTGGCCGGGATGTGGCCGACATCGGCCAGAATCGCCTGCGCCTGCGCGGAGAGGAAGAATTCCATAAACATCCAGGCCACAGCCTTGTCCGTGTCCTGGGCGTTGGCGTTCAGGTAGATGTTCTCCGTCTGAACGTAGCCAGAGAGCGGCGTCGGCCAGGGATCAATCGCCAGATTGTCTGCGCCAATCGCCTCGGACAACCCGGCGATGTTCCAGGTGCCGTCAATGATGATGCCTGCCTTGCCAGCCTTGAACAGGTTCACGTCATTGTCCGTATAGTACTCGGCCGGACCGGCATCTTTGAAGGAATTGAGCAGGTTTACCCACTCCACACCCTTCGCATCGTTGAACATAGGATCGCCTGCATCATTCATCAGTGCGCCACCCACACTGTTCAGGTGCGCCGCCGAGAAGAAGAACCCGTATTCCAGGTCCGCGCCCACCACATCGCCCTGAGTGGCCGCCTTGGCCGCCGCCACCAGGTCGTCAAACGTCGCCGGGGCCTCGGCAATAATGCTCGTGTTACGGAACATCACCACCCCCTTGATGGTCTGCGGCAGGCCGACCAGCGCGCCCTTGTATTGCACCGCGCCCAGCGCTGCTTCGTTGATAGAGGCCAGGAACGGGGTGCTCGCCAGCTCAGTCACATCGGCCACCAGTTCGGCGTTGTAGAGCGCGGGGCCCCAGTCCGCCGACCCGATCAACACGGATGGCCCGCCGCCGGTGCCGGTCGCCGTCTCGTACTTGCCGCGCAAGTCGTCATAGGGTACACTCAGTACATCAAACTTCACATCTGGATACTTTTCCTGGAAGGCCGCAATCACCTTGTTCAGACCCTCGGTTTCTTCCTCTTTCCAACCGTGCCACAGTGTCACCGTGCCGATCGTTTCCGGCTCCGGCGGCGTCTGACCGCGCGTCTCAGCAACCTTCGCGGTGACGCTGTTGAACGCCTGCTGTAGCGCTACCTGCGGATCCGCGCCGGCGTCGAAGACCGACTTCAGCGCATTGTCCATCGCTTCCCAGTACGCCCCCATTTCGGGGATGACCGGGAACGCAGTCCCCTTTTCAAACGCGACCGCGGCCTGTTTCATCAAAGGATCGGTCACTTCGACGCCCACCGTCGCGGGAATGTGTCCGGCGGCCGTCAACATTCCCTGCGCCTCGGCGGAGAAGAAGTATTCCATAAACGCCCAGGCAGCCTTCTGATCGTCGCCCGAGGCGTTGGCACCCATGTAGATGTTCTCGGTCTGGACGTAGCCGGAGAGCGGCGTCGGCCAGGGGTCAATCGCCAGATTGTCCGCGCCAATCGCTTCGGCCAACCCGGCGATGTTCCAGGTGCCGTCAATGATGATGCCCGCCTTGCCAGCCTTGAACAGGTTCACGTCGTTGTCGGTATAGTACTCGGTCGGCCCAGCATCCTTGAAGGACTTCAGCAGGTTGACCCAGGCCACACCCTTCGCATCGCTAAACAGCGGATTGCCCTTGTCGTCCATCAACAGGCCGCCCACGCCGTTCAGATGCGCCGCCGAGAAGAAGAACCCGTATTCCAGGTCTGCGCCCACCACGTCGCCCTTCGTAGCGGCCTTCGCCGCCGCCACCAGGTCGTCAAACGTCGCCGGAGCCTCGGCGATGATACTCTTGTTGCGGAACATCACCACGCCCTTGATGGTCTGCGGCAGACCGATGATGGCGCCCTTATACTTGACTGCGCCCATCGCAGCCGCGTTGATCGTGCGCAGGAACTCGGTGCTCGCCATGCCGGAGAGGTCGGCCACCAACTCGGCGTCGTAGAGCGCGGGACCCCAATCTGCCGACCCGATCAACACGGATGGCCCGCCGCCGGTGCCGGTCGCCGTCTCGTACTTACCGCGCAAGTCGTCATAGGGTACACTCAGTACATCAAACTTCACGTCCGGATAATTTGCCTGGAAGGCCGCAATCACCTTGTTCAGCTCGGCGGTTTCTTCCTCTTTCCAACCGTGCCACAACGTAATCGTCCCGGAGACGGTCGGCTTTTCCTCAGTCGGCTCTGCCGCCGGTTTCTCCGTGGCCTTGGGGACCGCGGTCGCCTGGGGCGTGGGCGCCGGGGTCTTGGTGCCGCACCCCGCCATCACCATGCTCAGCACGACCAAAACACTTAAAAACGCGAAAATCTTTTTCATGTTCTCCTCCTAAACTAAATTGAATAGACTTCCAACACCCTGATTTTACGGCTCGTTAGAACCATATCGAACCTTTTTTTTGACTGTTTAGATTGCCCAGTAGTCACCTCCTTAAAATCTCACGGTGTTAATTCGACAACAACATTAACGACTGAACGGTACGCTGCACAGTCTCCTCGACCGCCATCCCCCGCCACAGGATTTGCTCAAACATCTGCCGCAAGAACAAGGAGACCTGCCGATAGTTGTGCAGCAACGGACGGGTGCGGGCCTTTTCCAACAACGGCACGATCATCGTCAACCACGGATGCGCGCCGGTGCTCAACGCACGATTAACCGAGACATAAGGAGAGATTTGGAGATTCTCCCCACAAAAAGCGGCGGAAAGCTCGGTGGACGCAGCCAGCTTCAAAATCTCCAGGGATAGCTCCTGCACCGCAGATTGTTGGAGGATGGCCCAACTCGTCCCGCCCAGGGAGCCAATCGGCGGCGTGCTTACAGTGGGCCGGGGCAGCAGTTGGAAGCCCAGGAATTGCGCCGTCGCGGTCTCATCTTCCGCCCAATCACATTCGTCCCGGATGCGCGGCCACTCGTAAGTCCCACCCAAAGTCATGGGCGCCCGGCTCTGCGCAAACAGGCGGATCAAATCCCACACGCGGAACGTCGGCAGCGCCGCCGGCAGGCAAGCGCGCCGCTTGATCGTAATCTCCTGAAGAAAGCTCAAAGCGGCATACACTTCGGGGCTATTCAAAATCAGGTCGCCTGCATCGTTCACCACATTGCCGCCGGCCACCCACAGGAAGGGCAGCAACAAGTTAACCGTCGCCTCGCCGGCAGCCGCGGCCACGGGCAACACCACCGCGTGGTCGTGACCGAGGCGTTGCATGACCTGGGGATCGGAAAAGTGATCTAACAGCGCCAGCCAGGATTCCCAGGTCTGCGGCGGCGTTAACCCTTCCTGCGCAAACCAATCTTTGCGATACCACAGCCCGGTAATATCCGCCTGGACCGGCACCGCGTACAAAAGACCGTTGACCGTGCTGTTTTTGATGACCGGCAGTTCCAGGTTTTGCAGGACTTCATCTACCCACAACGAATCCAGAGAGTTTAGAGGCGCAATATAGCCATTGTGGGCGTAATCGGTAATCCAGGCATAATCCAACGGGATAATGTCCGGCGCGTTGCCCTGCGCCACAGCCCGCCGCAGAACCTGGTGGTATTCGCTGCGGGGATACATTGCAATATCCAGGCGCACCTCGTGCTCCAAGTGACGCCCGTTCCAATAACGCACCGCGTCTTCCAAAGAGGCCATCCAGCGCACGTCGGAATGAGCCAGCACCCGGATCGTCGTCTTCTGTTCCAGCCCGGCCCCCGCACGCGGAGACACGAACGTCCCCTGCCCCGCGCGCCGGTAGATCAGCCCTTCGCGCGCCAGTTCCGACAAGGCCTGGCGGACCGGCGCGCGGCTGATGTCAAACTGCTCGCACAATTCCATCTCGGTGGGCAAACGGTCGCCGGAGTGTAGCGCGCCGGATTCCATTTGCTTCGTGAAGTATTGTTTGAGTTGATAGTATAACGGGATAGGTGAATTGCGATCAATCATAAAGCATCAGACAAAGTTTGGTATATCTTTATAATATTATAAGACCTTATAACCGCTTGTCAAGCCTGCTTTTCGTCTACGACTTTTGGGCTATTATCACGTATAGAATGCCATTGCATTGAGCATTTTGAGCACGCTCCGCGTGCTCAAAATGCCCCCTTACCCAAGTGTATAACAAAGGAGCGTTCAAATGAGTGAAGCAACAGAAACCAAAATGACAGCAGAACAACTGTTGGAGTCCCTGCGGACGCGGCGCGACCTGACCAACGCCGATCTCAGCGGGCTGGCGCTGCCCGGCGCCAAATTCGCCGGCCTGAAAATGAGCGGGGTGAATCTCAGCGCAGCAGACCTCGCAGGCGGGCTGTTCGCCGGCGCGGAGATGGCCGGCGCCGATTTATCCCAGGCCCAGATGACCGGCGCGAATCTGGCCGGCGTCAACCTGGCGCAGGCGCTGTTCAGCAAAGCAAAAATGGCGGCGGCGCGAATCATGGGTGCGAACCTGGAAAAAGCCGATCTCTCCGAGGCCGATCTGATGGACGCCAAACTCGTGGGAGTCAATCTACAAGGCGGTAAGCTGTGCGGCGCAAACCTGACGGGCGCCAACATCGCGGGGCTCAATCTCAAGGACGCCGACCTGACCGGCGCGCAGTTGACCGGCGCCAGGTTGTCGCGCGTTGAAGTCACCGGCGCCGACTTTACGGACGTGGACACTACCGGCGCCGTCTCCAAAGGCGTCAATTGGAGCGCAGCCAAAGTCCCGCCGGCGCACCTGCCGGAGCCTCTGCCAGAGACCCCGCCCTGGGTGCCCGCCGTCGTGATGGGCGTTGTCGTGGGGCTGGGCCTTATCCTGATCCTCAAGAAGAAAAAGCAGCGCCGAAAAACCTTTTAAACAGGACTTGCGCAACCAGTGAGAATTTACCGCAGAGCACGCAGAGATCGCAGAGACTTTTATAGGGTCTCAGCGGCCTCAGCGTGCTCTGCGGTGCAAAGGGGCCATCTTTGCGTAAGTCCTATAAAAACGGTCATCGCGAGAATCGCTACATCAGGTATAATGAGCGTCCATCACCAAGGGAAGGGAAGGGGAGTATGATTGCAAGTATCTATAGTAAACTATGCGGAATGTCGCCACGCTTTAACAAATTCTCAAAGCGGGTTATGTACCAGTTTATGGCGGGTATGTACCAAAAACGCGACTGGACATTTATGAATTATGGCTATGAACATCTGGACCCGGCAACACCGGCGCCCGCGTTAAGTCACGAGGACGAACCCAATCGCTTCTGCATTCAACTGTACCACCACGTTGCCGGGGCAATCAGTCTGTTGGGGGCAAAAGTGCTGGAAGTAGGCAGCGGGCGCGGCGGTGGGGCGGCGTACATCAAGCGCTATCTCAATCCCCGACTGATGGTGGGCGTGGATTTCTCGCCCAAAGCCGTGTCCCTGTGCAACCGTACCCACATCATGGAGGGGTTGAGTTTCGTCCCCGGCGACGCCGGCAATCTGCCCTTCGATGATGCCAGCTTCGACGCCGTGGTCAACGTGGAGTCCTCGCATTGTTACCCCAACATGGACACGTTCCTGGCCGAAGTGCGCCGCATCCTGCGCCCTGGCGGGCATTTCCTGTTCGCCGATTTCCGGGATCAGGAAGATTGGGACACGCTCCACCAACAACTGGAGCAGACCGGTATGCAGTGCGTCCGCCGCACTGACATCACAGAAAACGTCGTCGCCGCGCTGAATGCCGATCACGAACGCAAACTGGTGCAAATCAAACGCGGCGTGCCCCGTCTGTTGATCAACGTGTTTCAGGAATTTGCCGGAAGTAAGGGAACACGCATCTATCGCCGCTTCCAAAACAAAGCCACGCTCTATTATAGCTTCGTGCTGCAAAAAACTGGAGCTTAGGCTAACTCCAAGACTGCGCCACGCCACACAGTTGCCGGTAGGCTGCCACAAGCCAGGGATGCACTACCGGCAATGTGGCGCGGCGTTCCCAGAGATAGTTCAAATAGACGCACACCGCCGCATCCAGTGAATGGGTCAACGCGGCGCGCAGCGATGCCAGATAGGGCGGCGGCCCCTCCTGATCCCAGGCAATTTTGTCCGCAAGAAACACCACCTTGTCCAACAACGCCGCGTCAGATTTGAGTGTGGTGTGGCAGCCAATCGCGCTTAACACAGCAACCTCCCGCACCCCAAAGCCCTCACGCGCCAACGGCACGGCCAGCTTTTGATGCAGAATCATGGGCAAGCGCGCCTCCTCTGGCAAGACGCCGATCCCCCAGGCCCGCGCCAACGCCACCCGCTGCTCCAGGGGAATGAGCGCCCCCACGTCGTGAAGCCACCCGGCCCATTCCGCCGCCCGACCATCGGCGGCAAACCGCTCTGCCAGAGCTTTGGCTTCAGCCGCGACGTGCGCACAATGCGCTGCTGTCTGTGGATAGCCGCGCGCAGTCAACACCGCCGGCACGTCTTGCGCCGGGTCGCCGGTCAAGGCGACGTCCCCCAACCACATAGCAACCTCGCGAGTCAGCAATTTGTCAACCCTCCAAACTCACCTACAATGCAATCAACTTCCACAGAGAGACCCGATATGATGGAAATTGAGGCGAAATTTCGCATTCCCAACCCGGATACTTACCTGATCCTACAGTCTATACGCCGGATAGAGCGTTTTGCGATCCAGGAAGGCGTCACCCAGATAGTGCAAGACACGTATTGGGATACGCCCGATCGGCGCATTATGGGCGCTGGTTATGCGTGCCGCATCCGTCAAATTGGGGAAGAGTATACCGTCACTTTGAAATCGCTGGGAGCAGCGCAATCCGCCACCCACCGGCGCGAAGAACTCGAGACGCCCATCCCCAATCCGCTGCCGCCGCAACAATGGCCCGCCAGTCCGGTGCAGGCACAGGTTCTCAGCTTTATCCAGGATGCGCCCTGGCAGGAATTACTCCGACTGCGGCAAATCCGTCAGAAACGTTCCGTGCAGCAAGGGGAACGACGGGTCGCCGAGTTCAGTCTGGACACGGTCGAGCAGGCGCACGGAAAACACACGCAATCCTATATGGAGCTAGAGATCGAGCTTCAGCCCGACGGCAGCGAAGCAGACCTGGCGGCTATGGTGACTTTCCTGCAAGATACGTACCACCTGGAACCGCAGCTATCGTCAAAATTCGAGCGAGGGCTGCACTTTGCCGGGATTGGCGTCACGAATACTCCGGGCAGCAAAGCAACCATCGGTATCCGACCGGATGATACCATGACCGAGGCGGCGCGGAAAACACTGCGCTTTCACTTCCAGTGCATGGTGGCGCAAGAAGCCGAGACGCGCCTGGGAACCAACATTGAAGCCCTGCACGATATGCGCGTCGCCACCCGGCGGATGCGCGCGGCGTTCCGCATCTATCGGGATTACCTGGACATGGACGGCCTCTCCCCGCACCTGAAGCGGCTCAAGCGCACCGCCCACATACTGGGCGCCGTCCGCGACCTGGATGTGTACCACGAAAAATTAACGGCGTATGTCGAGGCGCAGCCGCCCGATTCCCGCCCCGACTTGACGCCCCTGTGGCAGGCCTGGGAACAGGCCCACCAACGCGTGCGCGCCGCGCTGGAAGTGTATCTGGAGGGCGCCGCCTATACCAAGTTCAAAACAGCTTTGGAGGAACTGCTGGAGCACCCCCTCAAGGAACCCTGGCAGTTTCATTCCACCACACAAATCGCCCCACACCGTCTTAGCCACGTCGCGCCGGAGATCATTTACCGGCGGCTAGGTGAGGTACGCGCCTACGATGAGTGGCTGCGCGGTCCCGACGTTCCCCTGGCGCGCTACCACCAACTCCGTATCGCCATCAAGTACCTGCGCTACACACTGGAATTTTTCCAGGGAATTGTGGGGCCGGAAATCGCCGCGCCCATCGAGCAACTCAAATCTCTGCAAGATTACCTGGGCGATTTACAAGACGCCGTGATCGCCTGCAACCGGCTGAACCACTTTTGGATGTGGGGCACGTTGGAGGCGCCGGCAACGCCCCGTGCGCCGGTCAATTCCCCCCCCCTCGTCGCCCCCGACGTGGCGCGGTATCACGCCAGCCGCCAGCAAGAGATTCAAGAGAAGGTAGCGGCCTTCCCCACCCTCTGGGAACAGTTCCAAACCTCGGACTTTTTCCGACAAATTGCCAAAGCTATCAGTATACTGTAAAATAAAGCCGTTTTCAGTATTCTTCAACCATTTTTAAGGAGAGACCAATGACCGCAAATCCAAAATACATTATCCTGCTCGGCCCACCCGGCTCCGGCAAGGGCACGCAAGCCAGTGTACTGGGGGAAAATCAAGGACTGCCGCACGTCGCCAGTGGCGATTTGTTCCGTTACAATCTCAAGAACGCCACCCCGCTGGGACTTCAGGCCAAGGCGTTTATGGACAAGGGTGAGTTGGTGCCCGACGACATCACGATTGCGATGGTGCTGGATCGGCTGTCACAGCCCGACTGCGCCGGGGGCGCGCTGCTCGACGGGTTTCCGCGCACCCTCGCCCAGGCCGCCGCGTTGGATAAGGCGCTGACCGAAAAGGGCGTGCAGATCAACCTGGTGCTCAACATCCAGGTGCCCGACGAGGAGATCGTCAGCCGCCTGAGCGGGCGATTGATCTGCCGCGAGTGCCAGGAACCGTTCCACAAGATGTTCAAGCCTTTTGAAACGTGCCCCCACGGGAAATGCCACGGCGAACATCTCTACCAGCGCGACGACGACAAACCGGAAACCGTCCGCAACCGGCTGACAGTCTATTGGAATCAGACCAGCCCCCTCATTGATTACTACCGCGCCAAAGGGATTTTGAAGGACCTCAACGGCTATCAGGCCATTGAGGTCGTGACGCAGGCGCTGATAGACGCCGTCGCGCAGCTTTAGACATAAACCAACACCGCGCCGGGAGTTCCCCGGCGCGGTGGGCTTTACCGTCCTTTCATCTATCAATCCTCCAGGTCCCAAACTCCCCGATGGCGCAACATCCACAACTGGGTATTCCATACTTCTTGTCCCTCTTCGGGATGTAATCGCCGGTAAGCGCCATCCGACATAAGTTGATGACATTGCATATTGTCGCGCAAGTGTACCTTCAAAATATTGTCGCGCACGGAGGCCAACATCAGGGGATCGTCCAGCGGGAACAGCGTCTCCACCCGGCGATCCAGGTTGCGCGGCATCAAATCGGCGCTGCCCAACAGCATTTCTTCCTCCCCATTGTTGTAGAAGTAGAAAATGCGGGTGTGCTCGAGGAAGCGCCCCACCACCGATGTCACTGTGATAGACTCGCTGATGCCAGGGATGCCGGGACGAATACAGCAGACGCCCCGTACCTGTAAATCCACCCGCACGCCCGCCTGGGATGCCCGATAGAGCGCCTGGATGCACACCTTATCCACCAATTGGTTCATCTTAAACGCCAGGTAGCCGTTGCCATACCGTTGATGTTGTGCGATCTCCCGGTCAATCCGCTCCAGGATTTGCTCGCGCATGGACATCGGCGCAACGATGAGCTTGGCGTACCGATCCTTGCGGGAATAACCGGTCAAGGCATTGAACAAATCGGACACATCGGTGCCAATGGCCGGGTCACAGGTGAAATAGCCAATGTCGGTATAAATGCGAGCCGTCACTGCGTTATAGTTGCCGGTCGCCAGGTGGACATAACGCATCATCCCTTCCGGCTCGCGACGCACCACCAGACACATCTTGGCGTGCGTTTTCAACCCCATCAAACCATAAATCACATGCACGCCTGCCCGCTCCAACGCTTTGGCCCACACAATGTTGTTTTCCTCATCAAAGCGCGCCTTTAACTCCACCAACACCGCCACTTGCTTGCCATGCTCCCGCGCTTCCAACAGGGCATCCACCACCGGCGAGTTGCGTCCCACCCGGTACAACGTCTGCTTGATCGCCAATACCTGCAGATCGTTGGCCGCTGCCCGCAGGAAATCCACCACCGGGGCAAAGCTATCATAGGGATGGTAAAGCAGAAAATTCTTCCGGCGCTTGATGGTAGCAAAAAGATTCTCGTCCTCGGAAAACGCACGCGAGGTATAGGGAATAAAAGGCAAATCTTTCAAATCCGGGCGATTGATGCCGGTCAACTCCATAATCGCCGATAGGCCAATCGGCCCATCCGCCGTGTACACCAAATAGGATGCCAGACTGAGGTTAGCCACCAATATATCGCGGATTTGTTCTGGCATATTCTTGTCCACTTCCAGGCGCACAGCCAGACCAAACTGCCGCATCCCCACACTCTCCTCAATGGCCTCCAACAAATCCGCGGCCTCGTCTTCCTCAATCTCCAGGTCAGCGTCGCGCGTGACACGGAACGGGTAAGCAGCGACCACTTCGAGGCCGGGGAACAGCTTGTCCAGGTTAGCGATGACGACTTCTTCGATCCAGACAAAATTGTCGGCCACGACCGCCTTCAAGCCCAGGGTTTCGTAACTTTCGGCTTGCGCCTCTTCGGGGATACGCAACAAACGCGGGAATGTTCCCGGAATCTTCAAGCGGGCAAACCGTTGTCCATGGATGGGGTCATTGATGACCACAGCTAAATTGATGCTGAGGTTCGAGATATGCGGAAAAGGGTGTCCCGGATCAAACGCCAGGGGTGTCAGCACCGGAAAAATCTCTCGCTCAAAGTGACGGCGCAGCAGTTTGCGCTGGTTGCCCCGCAACTGATCATAGTTGAGGATGTTGATCCCGGCGGCCTGTAATTTGGGGACAATATCCGCACACCAGCATTGCATTTGCGCGATCAGCACCGGCAACAATTCAAGCCGGATCGCGGCCAACTGCTCCGCCGGGGACATCCCATCGGGGGGCGCCTCTACCACCCCTGACGCCACCTGCCGGCACAAGCCGGAGACGCGCGTCATAAAAAATTCATCCATATTATTAGAAAAAATGGAAAGGAATTTAACCCGCTCCAGCAGGGGATGGCGATGTTCGTCCAAGCCCTCTGCCAGCACGCGCGCATTGAAGCGCAACAGGCTCAATTCGCGGTTGATGAAAAGATGCGCGGCTTCCAAATCGAGCGCCGGCGCTGCGTAAATCATCTCGGCGATCACTTCTGTTGTAAGCGGCTCCTCTACCATGCTCAGTCTCCTTGGGCCGGCAACACGCCCAAGACCCCACCCTCGCTACGCCCCCAGAGTTCGGGGAAATACACCGCGCGCGCAGTGGCCGGCATAGTCTGATACACCCCCGGCAAAACGGCTCGCAGGCGGTAAATGACCTGATACGTCCCCGCCAGAAGGGCGCGCGCAAAGAAAATGGCCTGTTCATCGGTCAATTCGTAATGCTCAAACGGATCGCGCCACGCGCCAGTCAAAGTCGGTGTCATCGAGCTTGTCAGGGATACCGGCGTGACAGGCAGTGCGGTCTGTATGACCGCCAACGGCGCGAAACCGGCCGGATAACGATCTGCCAACATCACGAAATGGCGCACCTGCGGCAGCGTTAAGGTCAAGCGCACCTCAAGCAAGTCGCCAACGTACACCTGCTGCACCGGGCGGCATAGCGTCGGCATCCCGGTCGGCGCGCCATCCACCGCACAATACTCGCGGCGGACAGTCATACCGCGACTCTCCGCAGGCACCTTATCGGCCGGCCAGGAAAGCGCCAGGGAAGTGGCATAATATAATTGACCGCTCCCCACCGTGCGCGAAATCTCCACCACGGCCGGAGTCCCCGGCTGCAACACCGGCAAACCGGCGCCGCCGGATATCCTCGCCGATAGCGTCCAGGCCGGCGCCGGCGCCGGGCCGATCACAGTCGCCGTCAAATGACTGCCATTCAGAGCCGCGCCCCACGCATAATCCGCCTGCCAATCCCCGGTGGCCTGCGCCGCCTCGGCCAAAGCCACCAGCGCCCAACTCGTCTCATACGGCGTCGCCCAGTGAGCGTCCTCACGCGCGCGCAACAACCACCGCACAGCCTGGGGCAGCAAGGGGTCGTCCGGCGCAAAGCGCGCCAAAGCGGTGAGCGCCACCGCCGTCGCCTGCGTATCAGTCTCCCAATAGGGAGAGGAAGCCGCAATTTCCCAATGCGCCCCCCCTGGCGAAATCAACGCAGCGGCGCGCAATGCCGTCAGCAAGGTGGCTAAACGGGGATCGGCGGGGTCAATGCGGCCCAAAGCCAACGTCAAGTAGGCTTTACCTACAACATCCAGATCATCTCGAACAGTATACAAAGCGCCCGCAGTTCCACTAGGCCAGGCATATCCGGCCTCAGCCATAGCGTAAAGCACCAAGATATAGCGCGCAGGCGGCGCGGCGCTCTGCATGTCTGTCGGCAGCGCGTCCTTCAAAAAAATTAAAGCCTGGTCCAGCGCTTCTGGATGGATGGTAAAACCGTTCGCGCGCGCACGCGCGAACCCCATCACCACTTCGGCGGTCAAAACCAGATCGCTCTCTCCCTGCCACCAACCCCATCCGCCGTCGAGATTCTGACGCGCATACAGACGTTCCAGCATCACCGGCGCGATCGCTCGCCACTGGGTGGCCGAGTCAGGAGAGGCAATATCTAATGCCTGGAGGGCCTGATAAACCGCGAGATGTGGCGAGAAATGATTGAGCAAAGCATCCGTGGTTTCATAGGGGTATCTGTCCAGATAGGCCTGCCCATCCAACAACGCAGAGACAGGCGAGTGATCTACCCGCATCTCTAGGGATGTGGCCGGACCGGCCCCTTCGGGGATCAGAAGCGTCGCAAGGCGCGTTCCGGACTCGGTTAGCGTCCCCCGGATGCCATCAGTTTCCGGCGTCACGTAACGGTAGAGTGGAATCCCCTGGACGCCGTCAACTGTAGGCCGCGCAGTGTCGGTATACGCCCCACTCTGAGCGGAAAACAGCAGCGACACCGCCCCGGACGCAGTTTGCGGCACGGACAACTGCCAGGCAACCCGCGCCTGCCCGCCGGCCGGAATGGCGACGCTCTGCGCGGGCGCACTCTCCACGACAGCCTCCTCGGCGTTCAATGTGACCATAACATCCAGATTTTGCGCACTGTGATTATAGACCACGGCTGCCACTTGAGGCCGATCTCCCGGCACCATGAAGCGCGAAGTCTCCGGGCGAACCGACAGCAGACGAGCAACCGGCACCGTCATTTGCGCCTGTCCTACCTGGGTATCCGCCGTCACCGCATAGGCCCGGATCTCCCACGGCGTCAACGAATCGGGCAATGTCCAGGAAACCTGTACTTCACCAGACGCATCGGTCTGGAGCTGCGTTTCCCAAAGCAGCGTGTCTGGGAAGACTGCCGGGATTTCCGAGGCGTCAGGTGTCGCGCCCACGCCCGCGCCTGCATCCAGGCGTTTAGCGACAAGCAATTCCGCATCCGCCGTCAACGGCTCAAGGGCCAACATCCCACGATCAAACAACACCAGCAGCGAGTCACCCGTCGCCATTTGCAAACCGCGCGCGCCATAGAAGGTTCCCCAAATTTGCGGCACAGCCCTCGCAGACCGCCGCGCCCCCGCATCTACCGCCATCAGCCCAATTTCAGCGGCCACGGGTGCGCCCCCCGCATCGGTTGTGCGGACAGTAAACACCACCGACTCCCCTGGCGTGTAAGGCGATTGACGATCCGGCGTCACTGTAACATTGAGCTGTGATTGCGGCGCGGCGACCGGGAGGTGAATGTAGCCCACGCGCACATCGGGGACCGGGTGAAGGTCATCCACAGCGCGAATAGCCACAAAGGAAACGACTACGTTGGGAGCGTACGCTGCCGGTACAGTCAATTCAATTATCGGATTGGGCGTCTCAAAAGTGAATTGTGCGACATGCAAAATTTTGTCGCGTTCCACCGTCATCAAGACCCGATAGCTCCCTTCAAAGGGAAGCGGTAGCAAAATGCGGGCGGTATCCTCGGCCTGATAATGGGCGCGATCGGCCACGGGCGTCACACGATCTTGGGCAGACGGCCCTTGAATCACAGTATCTCCGCTGACCCAAAGCAAGGTTTCAGCTTGGGTCAGATGACCATCGGTATCCACCGCTTCCACACGCGCCACATAGACGCCGCCTTTCGCCGGCCGGAACTCAGCCTGAGCCTGCCCGTCCTCAGCCATCGTCACGTCCAGCGTCGAGAGCACGGTATCGGTATAGACCCAATCCGCTTCAGAGAAAGAAGCGGGAGACGCCAGCGGAACCCATGTGCGAGAGAGCAAGGTCACGGAGGCTTTTTGCCCGGATAACGGAGCCCCGGCCCAATCCCAGGCGCGCACTGCGAATACAGCGCGACTGCCGGACGGGACGACACGTCGCTCTGGCTCAATCCCCAAGTAAACACCGGCTGCATGCACTACCATTTCCCCGGCACCGCTTACCGATAAACCACGGGCATCCGTCAATGTTGCCACAAAACTCCATCGCTGGGACCCGGAGGCGACAGGCAAGGAAGTCGGCAATTCAATAAGAAATTTTCCCTGGACGTCGGTGGTAGCCTCGCCCTCAGCAACAACCTGGGAGACCGACGCAGCCGCGGGGTAAGGCGTCGCGCGCACCGTCCAATGTAAAGAGGCGTTAGCCACCGGGCTGCCGGAACGATACACTGCTTGCACCAACCCACGCGCCACCTCGCCCTGAAGAATCTCGGCGAACTCCGGCTTCACCGCCACCTCAAATTCCGGCGCGCGATACGCCGCCACCGTAAAGGTCAAGGTTTGCAAGGGGTACGCAACTCCTGGGGTCGTGACGAGCAAGGTATGCGTTCCCAGCACAGCATTGTCGGGCAGGAGTACTTTTCCGGCAAACGACCCCCATTGCGAAAGGGTAAGTGTTTCCGAATACACGCGATTTCCACGGGGATCCCGCAACAGCACGCCGAGTGGCATATTAGCCTTGGGAAGCTGATAGGCAGTAACATCACCGGCCCGCACAATTCCGCGGAACTGCACAGACTGGCCGGGGCGATAAGTGGATCGGTCGGTATACAGGAAGGTGGTGAAAGGCGTGAATGGCCCATAATCAACCGCAAGATCAAAGGCCCATGGCGTCGCGGAGGCTTGCCAGGCGGTGATCGCAAGGCCAAAACCGGGCGCGCCCGGCGTCCCCACAATCGCCGCCACATTCTGCCACAAGTCGCTGCGCGGACTGAGGGGAATCTGCGCCAGGCCCTCATTGTTGGTCGTGCCGGCCGCGAGGAGGACGCCCTCCCGGTCAACCAAGCGGACCGCCGTGCGGCTGATGGGGGCGCCGCTGCGTAAGTCGGTCACCCAGACGAGCGCTTCTTCCGGCGCCAATTTGAGCAGCAAGTGGCGATCTACAACGGCCAGATGGAGGCGGCGTTCACCCCACAGCGGCGCCGTCCAACGCAAAACATAGTAGCCGGTTGGCAAAGTCGTCCCGCGCCGCGTCAATGTCACTGGCGCGAGGGTTTCCTCATTTGTCGGGGTAGCAAAAGTCTCCGTCCATTCACGCAAGGGTGTCTCACTGCCGTGCCGCGCGCCTACAAATGCGGCTTCGTCCAATTCCGACAGCACGAAATCAGCCTGCTTCAGGTTGCGCACCCGGAAATAGAACTGTGCGGTGTTGGCGGCGTCGAGCGTCAACATGTCCAACTCGTTCACCGGGTCAATCCGTGCGGGGAGATCCCCCGTGGTAAAACATGTGGGATCGGTCGCGCCGAGCGCATTGCCGTACACATCCAGCACTCCCGGCACCAGGGTAATGCAATACTCAGTGCGCGGGGCTTTGTCCCAGGAAAGCTGGTAAGTATTTGTCGCACGGTCAAAATAGCCATAAATGGCGGCAGAGTCCGGTTCTGGTGCGATTTGTATATTTTGCGCCACCGTTTCGGGAGCAATCGCGCCGGCAAAGGCGAGCTGGACCGGGGCGTCAACCGGAATCCCCTTGGCGCCGGCGGCCGGAGTAATCGCACGCACCGCCGGGGCAGGCACAGTCTCAAACCCCCATCGTTGTGGGTTTTGCAAAGGCGCGCTGGTAATCGCGCGCGCCCGCTCGCCCACGCGCACCGTATAACGTGTGTCCAGGCGTAATTTTTGTGTGGGGGTGAAAAGCAAGAGCGCGCCGCCATCCGCCCATGTCACCGTCCCGGAAACAATCGTTCCGTCTGTGGCCTTAATGCTAAACACGCCAACTGTATTCACCGGATCCATAGGTGTGTTGAACGCCACCCGCACCCCGGCATCCAACGAGACATTTTTCTGACCGAAGGTGGGGGAAATTTCCTGAATGACCGGCAGCGCCGTGTTAAAAGCCCAGGTATAGGGCGTCGCCAAGGCAGCGCCGTCCACACTGCGCACGCCGGCCTCCAAGGTTACCTGATAAGTCACACCGGCGGTCCAGCCGCTCAATGGCTCAAAGCGGTACAGTGATGGATTGAGCCAAACGCCGCTCCCCAACACCGCCGGAGAGAATTTCAGCGGCAAGGCCGGACAATCCGCCTGAGCCGCCTGCCCGGCGCAGTTCACGGGGCTTATCGCGCGGTTGAAAGCAATCAACACAGGGGCATCCGCACGAACGTCGAGAGCCGTATCTGCCGGATTCACCTGGGTCACCTGAAGCGGCGCCACCGTCGAAAAGGCGAAGGTTAATTCCGCAGCGAGCGATAATCCTTCAATGGAACGCGCATCCATACCCACCGAGACACGATAACGGGTCATCGCCGCCAGAGCTTTTGGGCGAAAAACCAACGTGGTACTATCCCGCCACACGAGATCGCCATCCACTATTGGCGATAACCGAAAAGCCTGGGCAACGCTGTCGCGATCCATGGGTTGATCAAATTGCACAGTGATTTCCGTGTCCAACGGCGTATCCTGCCCGTTGCGGGGTGTATGCGCCACAATCAAAGGTGGATAGGGGCCGGCAGGCATCGGCGGGGTAGCGGTTGCAGTAGGAACGGGCAAAGGTTCAAACGTGGCTGTTGGCGATGATGCCGGTGTCACGGAAGGTAACTTCACCGGCCAGTTTTCACAACCAGAAATCCATAAGAGCAGCAGCAAACAAGGGACTAATAAGAAATGTGATATTCGTTTACGCATCAGGCGTCTCCTCTCCCAAGCACCGACAACGTATCTTATACCAGCCACAAGAAAAGGCAAACGCAGACCTGTGGGGTCTGCGTTTACCAACTGAGTCCTATTCTGCCGTTTGAGATGCGGGGCGGAAAGTTCAAAGCGGGACTTTGACCACCGGTTGAGACTGTGTGGCACGCTTTTTAGGGAACACGATGGTCAAGACACCCTCTCGTAAATCGGCCTCTGCCAGTTGGGCATCCACTGGCACATCCAGGGTCAACGTGCGCGCGAAACGCCCAGTCGGGCGTTCATAGACGCAATAAGTCACATTGCGCAAGGAAGGGCCATAGCTCCCGCTCACTGTAAGTTGATCTCCCCGCAAGGTGATTTCGAGGTCTTCCGCTTTGACCCCCGGAACGGAAGCACGCACAATCACCTCATCTGCTGTCCAATAAACATCCAGCAGCAGTTGACAGACGGCGGCATCCGTGTCCAACGAGTGGAGCACTTGCGCCGGAGCAAAGCGCGCATCCGACCACAAGTGATACAGAGCATCTCGCAATGCCGCCCAGTTCTCGCGCGGAGCAAATTTAAGGCGCCCCATTCGACTTCCTTTTCAGACGCATTACTGGCAAAAGGGGAAAAAGTCAGAGAATATCAAAGAAGGTGTTTTCATGACGAAGGGCCGCCGGCGAAAACACCCTTTTGATTCATGGGTCTGGCAGCCTCGGCGTCAGTTTAGCAATTGACGCACTTGCTTCAGGATGTTGAGTACAGAGGCTTTCTGCAACGCCACGCAAGGCAACACCGGAATGTTATCCGCCAGAGAAAGCGCCTTACGGATCGCCTCAGGCGCCTGGGCCGAGGGCGCATCTTGCTTGTTCGCTACCACCACATAAGGCGCCTTGGTATACTTGCGGAATGTGCGTATTAGCGGCGTCACATCTATCCAACTGGCGCGGTCGGTGCTGTCCATCACCACAATGAAAGCGTCCATCTCACGGCTCAAGATCGGCCACATAAACTCAAACCGCGCTTGTCCCGGCGTGCCATAGAGATGCAGGATACAATCCGGCATCCGCATCTGCCCGTAATCCATCGCCACGGTGGTCTCTTCTTTGCCATCACGCACCACACTGGGGTCCGAGATACGCCGCTCGGTGGTGACAATGTCAATGTCACTGGCCGCACGCACGAATTCGGTTTTGCCAGCATTGAACGGGCCGGTGACAACTAATTTGTACGTTTTCATTGGATCCCCCACACTTTCGCTAAATTTTGCACATTCGATTTTCGGCAACGGGCGCTACTTGTGCGCAAAGTCCACAAAGCGATAGCCGATGCCCCGCTCGGTGAAAATATAGCGGGGATGCGCCAAATCCGGTTCGATTTTTTTTCGCAGGTAATTAATATATAAACGCAAATAAGAGACCGCATCCTTGTATTCATATCCCCACACCTTGGAAAGCAATGTGTCATGGGGAAGCGTCCATCCGGCATTTTCAATCAGGTGTCGCAGCAGTCGAAACTCTGTAGGACGCAATTTGATACGTTCGCCCCCCACAATAACAGCGCCGGTATTGAAGTCTACACTGAGGTAATCATCAACCACCAAGACGGTTGTATCTGGGGAGGCCGTGGGCGGTTGGGTGCGCCGCAACACTGCCCGTACCCGGCTCACCAATTCACGCGGACTAAAGGGTTTGGTCACGTAATCGTCCGCGCCCCAATCCAGTCCACGCACTTTATCCTCTTCAGAGTTGCGCACGGTAAGCATCACTACCGGCACACTTGAGATCTCGCGGATCATGCGCAACGTTTCAAAGCCGTCCATCTCCGGCATCATCACGTCGAGCAGAACCAAATCCGGCATTTTTTCGCGCACCTGATCCACTGCCTGCAATCCATCGGAGGCAGTGATCACCTGAAATTCTTCCATCTCCAGATTGATCTGCACAAACCGAATGATGCGCGGCTCGTCATCCACAATCAGCACCAAGGAACGGTGCGCACTTTCATTCGCGGACGAAGGTAACAATCTTTTCCTCGCCCTCCGTAGTCAACACCTCAATACTCATAATGCGCGACCAGGGATAGATAACCACATTGGTTTCCGGCAAAAAATAGGTGACATCCCGCCCATCACGCAGACGGGGACTGCGGATCAGCAAGTACTGGGACGTAGGCTCCGGCAATTCTTCGATCTCACCCACCACGGCGTCCTCGTTAAGGATATGCAATAAGATAGTAATGGCCATCTTGGAACCTCCTCGTTATATCAGATACCAGCGCTGGTTATGCTCATTTTTCGTTGGTGTAGATATGCACTTTAGTGTGCATCGTCCCAAACGTTAAAGAATCGCTATCCCGAAAAGCATAGGGCAAATAAGGTGTCACTCGCTCATCATTGAGAAACGTCCCATTGGTGCTATCCAGGTCTTCCACAAAACAAGTGCCATCACGCGTATACACCCGCGCGTGCCGTCGCGAAACGCCTTGCTCCAATCCGCCATCTGTTGTCATATCCAACTCGGGGAAGATACCGTGCGCAGCATCCAAACGCCCCACCAAAATCTCCCTATCAGCAGACAGCAATACTTTACGCCCCGTACTGAGGACTTCGACCTCAATGTTAATGACTTTATTTTCAACCTCGTCCTCGTTGCCTTCCTGGCGTGGACGCGCCAAACGTCCTTCCTCCTGCTCAGGCAACGGCTCGGTACGCAACGGCCCCCCTGAGGGAAGGTAAGTGCCACACTGCACGCAAAATAACGTACCCGGCAGGTTTTCAGCGCCACATGATGGGCAAACAATTTTGCTTCCTTTATGAGTCATCCTTACCTCCGAATTTACACTGAGGGAATTGATAGCGCCCGCGTACCGTAACGCAACTTCTTACGTCCCGTACCGGTGGGGTCTCCACCCTGGGAAATCCGTCCGACCTCCAACATGGCCGCCTGGCCCAATTCCCGATAGCCCATATTAAATAATTGCGTGGCAGCGGCCTCCAAAAATTGGGTGGCCCGCCGCGCATCGCCAGATTCCAACGCCCCCCACGCACGCTCTTGCAATTGAAACACGCTCAACCGCTGCAAAGCATTGAGCAAACGGGGCGGCACCGGCATCGGTTCGGCCTCCGGCACAAATGTAACATTCACATCACGCCGCATCACAATCGGCTCCGCGCTGGTCGAATCCTCTGCTTCCAAATCAAACCGCAGGATCCGCCGTTCTCCTGCATCTTGGCGTTCGACAGTCAACTCCCACACCACCGACACCGGTTCGCCGACCGCGAGATTGCCCAAAGAGACCACGTGATCCGCAGTGGATTCTAATACTTCCATGTAAGGCGCCGCGCGCTGCACGGCCCGCAATTGAACATAAGGAGCCAGATTAGCCCGCAAGCGCACCCGCTGCGCGACGGCGGTACTTAACCCTTGGATGTGATCACGCAAGACGGTTCGCAGTTGGGATGGTGAGTGTATGTATTGTGAAACGCCGCCGCCATACCGAGCAAGGCGATCTAAGAAGGAGTCGTTCCAATCCTCCCCGATACCCAAAGCAGAAATACCCAGACCATCAGAGGCGGCACGCCGCGCCTCGGCCAGTGCAAAGTCTTCGTCCCCATACGTGCGACCGTCGGTCAGCAAAATGATGTGGTTAATACTATCAGAAGACGTCCCGGCGCGCAATTGCTCCAATCCGGCGAGCAGTCCACGATAGATTTCTGTACCCCCGCCAGGGTTCAATGCCGCAATGGCTGAATTAAAAAAAGGCACGTTGCGCACGTACTCTGAAGGCGCCAGGACTTCGGCGCGATCGCTGAAGGCAATAATCGCCAAGCGGTCTTCTGGAAGCAAAGATTGTAACAAGTCCTGCGCGGCGATTTTAACGTTCTGCATCCGCACTCCCCGCATTGAAGTGCTGCGATCAATGACTAAGGCCAGGTTTAAACGGCGCCGGTGTCCTTCTAATTCCTTTTTGACCCGCAAATCTAACATGACATAAAACATCTGGGTAACGTCCAACATGGGCAATTGTTGGACATTTTGAAACAATTCCAGCTTGAGCGGTGCCTCTTTAGAAAGACCGCGAGAAGCACGTTGTTGATCATAAGCACGCCGGAGTGTTACATCGCCGAGAATTTCATACGCCTCATGGATCGCCCGGAAAAGCGCCGCATCGCCGCGCCCGCTGTCAGGATGGTATAGACGCGCCTTGTCGCGATAAATGCGCTTGATCAGCTCAATATCAGCCTCGATCGGAACTTCCAAAATAGCATAATAATCCTTGAGGGGATCAATAACGGGCATGGCGACCTTCTAGTCCTGATTCTCCCAAATCTTGATCAAAATGACCGTGATATTGTCATTCCCACCGGCGGCATTTGCCGCCGTCACCAACTGCCGGCACATCTCTGAAGGGGTATCCTCAGTGGTGATGGTGCGCGTGATCTCTGCATCCGGGAGCATTCCCCACAGGCCATCGGTACACAAGAGCAAACAATCCCCGTTTTGCATGGTATAAGTAGATACATCCACATCCAGCCCCCCCCCCTGACCGATAGCCCGATACAACACGTTGCGCTGGGGATGTACGGCAGCCTCGGCTTCCGTTAATTGCCCTACCTCAATCAAACGGTTCACCAGCGAATGATCATGGGTGATCTGCTTCAACGGCTCTGCGGCGGGCATCAAATAAGCGCGACTATCGCCCACGTGCCCCACAAACAGACGGTCTCCCATCACCATGCCACACGTCAGTGTGCAGCCACTACCGGGCAAGTCCTGCGTGACCAAGCGGTTGGCCTGGGTGATAGCCTCGCGCATGACTTCCGTCAATGAAGGTTGATCCGCCCCCCGAAACCCTGACAATAAGGGCAGATAGACTTGCGAAATCAAATGCGCCGATACCGTGCGCACAGCCAAGGAGCTGGCAACTTCGCCCGCCTGGTGTCCTCCCATCCCATCGGCCAACACGAACAGGCCAAAAGGCGGCGCCGCATTGCTGGCGTCCTGTTCCCCGATAAACACGAATAGAGCATCCTCGTTGTGCCCCCGTACTCGCCCTACGTCGGTCAGCCACCCCACGGAAAACTTCCCCGAACAAGATGTGGGAGGCGCTGCCGATGACAATGCCTTTGACTCCGGCAGAGGCGCAGCCTCAGGGGACGCGGGGACTGCGACTACGGGAGTTTCTGGGGACGCTTTCTCTTCAGAAGCGCCAAAAAACTGTTGCAACCAGGTTTTCAAGTTAGCCATTGATAGATGCTCCTCTTCCAAGAATTATGTCGGGATGGCGTAAACGTAATGGTCTGATGAACCCACATAAATAATGTCATCTACAACTACTGGCATACCAGTAATTGGGCCTTCCGTCGCATACCGCCACCGCAAAGCGCCTGACTTGGCGTCAATTGAGTAAAGCGTCCCATCCACACCGCCGATATAAACCACCCCGTTATAATAAACCGGCGAACCGGTCACTTGACCTTCGGTTTCATAGCGCCAAACCACGCGACCTTCGGTTGCATCCAGCGCGTAGATATTGCCATCCACCGAGCCAAAAAAGACCGTGTCCTCCCAGGTCGCCGCAGTAGAAATGATCGGTCCGCCAGCGCGGTAGCGCCAGGCCGCCCAGCCTGAACGCAAATCCAGCGCATAGAAGTTGTTGTCCAACGCCCCCACAAATACCAGGCCTTTTCCCACCACCGGCGCCGACAGAATGCCCCGACGCGCGCGGAAACGCCAGCGCAACTCGCGGTTCAGGCTTAGGCAATACACAACCCCCATTTGGCAAGTGAAGAAAATCATATTGTCCGACAACAGCGGGCGAGCGCGCACTTCCCCATCGGTCGCATACGTCCAGGCCGGGCGCCCGCTCATTTGATGAATGGCGTAAATATGGCGATCGTCGGAACCAATGAAGATATGATTGAATTCGCCGAAAGCCGAAGAAAAGATTCGCCCCTTCGTCGGCGCAGTCCACAACAGATTGCCATTTTTGGCATCTACGGCGTAAACCACTTTGTCGGTGGAGCCAAACACCACCATGCCCTCCGACACCCAGGGTGTAGAAGCCACTCCACCTTCCGTAGCGTACTTCCAGACAAATTTGCCGGAATCAGCGTTTATGGCATAAACATTATTGTCATAACAGGGAATATATACCAGACCTTGAGAAACCGCCACCGAACCACGGATTTCATCCTCGCATGCAAAGCGCCATACCGGCTTGACGGTGCCCCCACTAAACGTTGCCGTTTCCCCCCCCATCGGCGCGGACGATAAACCGCGCGCCGTCGGGACAGCCAACAAAGCTCGTTTGAATTCTTCTGCCGAGCCCCAACGTAAGTTAATATCATACTGTAAGGACTTGTCAATTACTTCGATCAACTCGCGTGAAACGGTCGGATTCGTCTTATGAATAGGGCGGTCATGAAAAGAGAAGGGCGGCTCCAACTGGGGGTTCTGTTTGCTCAAGATGTGATGCATCGTTGCCCCCAAGGCGTAGATATCGCCCCGTGGCTCCGCCACGCCACGGTACTGTTCCGGCGGCGAGTAGCCCTCAGTGCCAATCATAGTACCCTTTTCCCCACTTTGGAACAATTTGGCAATTCCAAAATCAATGAGCCGGATCCGAGAATGATCATCCAACATAATGTTCGAGGGTTTCAAATCGCGAAAAATAATTGGGCGCGGTTTGTGATTATGCAGGTAGGATAGCACATCGCAGAGTTGAGTGATCCAATCTATCACCAGACCCTCTTGAAAAAAACCTTCGGCTTCCGCAATGCGACTTTCCAGATCCTTACCGGTGATAAACTCCATCACCAAATAGCTGCGCGCGCCTTCTGTGAAATAGTCATATACCTGAGGAATCGCCGGGTGATTGAGGGTGGCAAGAATACTCGCCTCACGCTCAAAGTTGCGCACAATCATCTCGCGCATCTGGGGGTTCTGGGCGGTGTTGATCATCTCCTTCAAAGCGCAAAGTCGCACGACGCCGGGGAAACGCATGTCTTGCGCTTTGTAAACCGCCGACATCCCGCCCACCCCAATCATTCCCAAAACCTTGTAACGGTTCTGTAGTTGCAAGCCCTCTACCAACACACCTTCCCGTCGCGACTTGACCGCCGCGGCCTGCTCCGCCTGTTTGATCGCCGGAACTGCGACCCGCGTGGTCTGTCCGGCAGCGGGAGGCTCTGGCTTCGGGGCGGGGGGCGGTTCTGGCACTTCCACTAATGGCACCACCTCAGGAACATTCGATTCCAGTGATAACGGTTTATGCAAGCGTTGCGACAACCCTCGAATTTGGCGCGTCGCCATAGTTGTATCGGCAGGCTTATCACTTGTAGGCTTATCATCTGCATGTCCCATACCATACCACCTTTTCCCAAGAGGCTAAGCTGATTATACGAGAAATCATTGGAAAAAGCAAACAGAATCGCCAACTCTGGGTATCGTCAAAATACAAACTTACGTATCCCAACAAGACAGGATTTCAATCAGAATATCTCAATCGAAATGCTATCACTTGTTCTTATTCCAAGTTATGCTATGCTTGTACTATAACTTTCTTATCGGTGTTGATCCACAGGGACAAAAACTGCCTGTGGGTGTGTCATGAAAAAACTGCCTGAAACGCTGAGAAAGCAGCGCCGGTGACAAACAACGAGGCCAATATGCAGATCATTCCACCCGCAATACCTATGGATATAGAGTTGGAATGTGGCGACTGTGGATATGTACAACCTTTCTCCATCCCCACTCCGGTATGTCCCAAATGTGGTCAAGATTGGATGGAAGCCCGCTACAATTATGAGCGCATCAGTCGTCTCTGGCCGGATATTTTACGCCAACGTCCATTCACGATGTGGCGCTATCGGGAATTATTGCCGATCCGCAACGACAACTATCAAATCACGATGGGCGAAGGGGGAACGGCGCTGTTAAGAGCCAATAATCTAGGGATGATGCTTGGCACCCCCAATCTGTTCATCAAGGATGAACGCCAAAATCCCACCAACTCGTTCAAAGATCGCCAGGCGGCCCTGGTCATTTCAATGATGAAAGAAGCCGGCGTCACTGAATTGGTGGTCGCCTCTACCGGCAATGTCGCCATTTCCTACTCCGCCTATTCCACCCATGCCGGAATCAAATTATGGACCTTCCTACCGAGTCTGGTCCCTCCTGAAAAAATGCGTGAAATCGCCATTTACGGCAGCGAAGTCATCAAAGTAACCGCCAATTATGACGAAACCAAGAAGGTCGCCCAACAATTCGCCGTCCACAAAGGCATCATGGTGGACAAGGGCATCCGCAATGTGGGCACCCGTGAAAGTATGAAAACCATCGCGTATGAAGTCGCCGAACAACTGGCCATTCAGCTCGGCCCGCCGCAACCCGGATTCCCCTGGCGCGCGCCCGATTGGTATATCCAGGCCGTCAGCGGGGGGATGGGGCCAATTGGCTTCTGGAAGGGGTTTGATGAACTGTACCGGATGGGGTTAGTGGATCGCATTCCCAAACTGGCCTTAATACAAGCGGATGGGTGCGCCCCGATGGTCAATGCCTTTCACAAAAACCACGCTGAGGCGGAAATTGTCAGCAACCCCAAGACGCGCGTCATCACCATAGCCACCGGGGCGCCAGGACCGGCCTACACCTACCTGTATCACATTATGCGCGAGCAGGGCGGTATCTTTGAGGCCGTCCCGGACGAAGAAACCTTCCGCGCCCTGCACATCCTGGCAAAAATCGAAGGACTCTCCATCGAACCGGCGGCGGCCGTAGCCTTTGCCGGACTGTTCAAGCTGCTCAACAAAGGTATTATTAAACGTAATGAAGTCATTATAGTCAACTGCTCAGGACACACTTTTCCGGTGGAAAAGTTCTTATTGGATGATGACTGGCTCAAGGTCGTGCCGGCTGGCCCTATTGAAACCTCGGTCCAGCCCAGCCCTGAGCCGGCGCCCCCGCCCTCTTCTGAGGATATTTTGGGAGCGCTCGATCAATTGGATGCGCGTGTGCGCCGCATCGCCATTATTGAGGACAACCCTGAAGCAGCCCGGCTGCTCCGGCGGATCCTCCAGACGCATGGGGAATTTCAAATTGTTGAAGCGCATACCGGCAAGGAGGGGCTGGAACTCATTCGTAGCACAGTTCCAGACGTAGTGCTGCTCGATCTGATGATGCCCGATATGGATGGATTTGCCGTCATTGACGCGCTTAAACAAGATGCTCGACTAAAAGACCTGCCGGTCATTGTCATCACTGCCAAGGAATTGACGGCAAAAGATAAGCACCGTCTCCAGGGACAAATTCAGATATTGTTACAAAAAGGGTCTTTTATGGACGAGGATCTATTACAAGGAATAACTGCCCTGTTGGGCAAAGATGAAGAGGAAAGCCTATGACCAAAATTCTCTACGTCGAAGATGATCTTTCCAGTCAACGTCTCGTGCAGCGTATTCTGACGGCGGAAGGGTTTGAAGTTGTCATTGCGGACAATGGTATCACTGCGATAGAGAGCGCCCGCCGTGAAAAGCCCGATTTGATTCTGATGGATATCAACATCAGTGGATTGGACGGGTATGAGGTTACCACGCGCCTACGCACAATTGATGGCCTGGAAAATGTCCCCATCATTGCCGTCACGGCGGCCACGTTGCGTGGCGACCGCGAACGCGCCCTGGTAGCGGGCTGTAATGGTTACATCGCCAAGCCAATTGATGTCGATCGCTTCTCCGATCAAATCCGGGCTTATATGGTGGGACTAGAAGACAAGGTGGGCACAGCAGAGGAACAAGCCGAGTATTTGCTGGAGTACAATCAGCGCCTGGTCAATCGTCTCGAAGAAAAAGTGCGCGAATTGGAAAAAGCCAACACAGAACTACAACGTGTGGAAAAAATGAAATCGGATTTTGTTGTGTTGGCCGGCCATGAACTGCGCACCCCCTTGACGGTCATTTATGGTTATTTGCAAATTTTGAAAGCCAATCCAGCCATTCCGGGCGATGAAACCAACGAGGGCAGCCCGCGCCACCTACTGCAAAAAGTCTCTGAAGCAGTGCAACGACTAAGCGAAGTCATTCAGGATATCCTCAACGTGTCGTTAATTGATGCCAATCGCCTGGACCTGGCCCACGAACCGGTCTTCCTCAACTCGGTCGTGCAGTCGGTCCTGCACAACCTGCGCAACTTTGGCCCACAGCGCAAACTCATCTTCGAGTTAGGGGGCGGACTGAAGAAGACGCCTGTGATCGAAGGCGATCCCCGCCGCCTGCATCAGGCCATCGGCAACATCATCAGCAACGCCATCAAATACACACCGGACAACGGCACGATTTCAATTGATGCCGAAGCGCTGGAAGACGTCATCCACCTGTGGGTCAAAGACACGGGTGTGGGCGTGCCGCCAGAGGAGTTGGCGCATATTTTTGAACGGTTCTATGTGTTGGAGGATGTGGCGCTCCACCGTTCCAGCAAAACTGCCTTCAAAGGCGGCGGTCTGGGCCTGGGATTGGCCGTCTCCAAAGGCATTATTGAAGCGCATGGCGGCAAAGTATGGGCAGAAAGCCCCGGTCACGACGAAGAGACTCTACCGGGCAGCGTCTTCCATGTTCTGCTGCCTATAGGAAGTCCCTTTACCAATGTTGAAGAAAAAACGGCCTGATGCCAGGCAAACAACTTGCCCAATCCTCTGTTTATGGTAGAATAAGCACTGTTGTGGTGGCTGTGGCCTAACGGTCAAGGCACCTGTCTGTGGAACAGGAAATTGTGGGTTCGAATCCCATCAGCCACCCTCATAACCGGACCTCAGCGTCCGGTTATTTTTATCTTTAGCCCCCATAGCTCAAGTGGATAGAGTCACTGACTTCGAATCAGAAGGTTGCAGGTTCAAGTCCTGCTGGGGGTACAAAAACGCACCGCTAACATCCTGACGACTGCCAAACACCGCTACCACCCCGCATCATCAGGGAAAATGTTGTAGTATTTGATGCTGGAACGCGGCTCTGCCATCATATCGGCGACGGCGTCCCGCCATTGCTGGTAATGTGAGGTCTCTTTGTGCGCGGCGGGCGCGGCGGCGGTACGGTAAACCTCAACCAGCACAAAACGGGTGGGATCATCTTGCTGCTGCACCACATCAAAGCGCGCGATCCCCGGCTCCTGCACACTGTTCCGCGCATTCTCCACGGTCGCAACCTTGAACGCTTCGACACACTCCGGTTTTACGTGAACAAAAACGTGAACGACTAACATAGGTGACTCCTTTGGCATAAGAATCTATCCGAAAATTCGTTTTGGCCCACGATTTGCGCCTAAAGGCGCGGTTTGAAGGGTGTTTTTTCGTGGGCGGGCTACGCCCGCCCACGAAAAAACACCTTCCTGAAAGCGGCTTTAGCCGCAAGACCCGGCGCAGCGGCGCAACGCTGCTATAATTTTCGGATAGGTTCTAAGTGGCAATCGGTAATCAGCAATCGGCAATCAGTGATCCGTAACTGATTGCCAGTTACGGATTTCTGGTTTCCTCCAAATCACGCTTCCCCGATGGATATGGGAGGCGTCAGGGGGAGCACGACGTGAAACTGACTACCGGGGCAGGTCTCCTCGTTGTAGCCGGGGCTTTCAAACCAGATTTTGCCGCCATGCGATTCAACAATGCCCTTCACAATCGCCAGCCCCAGCCCCGGCCCGCCGCCTTTGAATTTGGTCCTGCCAGACGAGTGCAGCGCGACTTCGCCCATCTGATAAAACTTGGCAAAAATAAAATCTCGATAACGCGGGTCAATACCGATGCCGGTGTCGCTTACCACCACCTCGACGCCGCCATCGTAACCGTACTCGCCGGGCGCCAGCGCGCGCAGGGAAATCGCAATCTGCCCGTCATCAGGCGTGTATTTGATCGCGTTGATCAGCAGGTGATAAAATACCTTCTGCAACACATCGGAATCGCCCCTGATAACGGGCAAATCATCCGGCGCCGCCACCGTCAAATGCAGTCGGCGCTCTTCAATGGCCGGTTCCAGGGGATGGATGACTTTGGGTAGCAGCGATTTCAACGAAACCGACTCAATGTAGAGTTGCAAAGCGCGGCTGTCAATCTTCGCCATATCCACCATACTGTCCACAATCTCGTGGAGACGCACCGCGCCGTTATAGATGCCCTGCACCATCTCAAATTGCGTGGGATTAGCCTTGATAGCGGCGTCCTTCAATAAAATTTGGCTATAGCCGCGCAAGAGGGTCAAAGGTGTGCGTAATTCGTGCGAGGCCACAGTAATAAAGTCGGACTTCGTGCGATCCAATCGTTCCAACTGCTCGTAAGCCAGTGTCAACTGTGAATACAATCGCGCATTCTGCAAAGCGAACGCTGCATGACCGGCAAAGGAAACCGCCAGTTCCACTTGTTGTGCGGTAAAAGGCTCCAACGCCACTCGCGTCAACGACAGCATCCCAATGACTTCACCCTCAGCATTGAGGAACGGCAGCCCCACCCAGGAGCGCGCCTTGGGTAGATTTTCCACATTCTGCCAATCGGGGCGCTGCAAGACATCGTCAATGACCAGCGGTTTCCGCGTGCGGTGAATCTCGCCGAATACATCCTCGGCCTTGAGCGGCACACGGATTTGCAAGGGGTTGCTTTCCGAGGGGAAACCCAACGCGGCCACAATCTCCAGTTCCTTGCCGCCAATCTCCAACATCACCGAGGCGCGCTCAAAAGAGACTATCTCCAGCAGGTGGTTCAAAATCAAATCCAGCACCTGCTTCAAATCCAGCGTGCGCGAAAGCGCCTCGCCCACCTCAAACAACGTCTCGGTCAGCAAGCGGCGCGAACGTTCCTCCTCATAACGCACGGCATTATAGATGGCAACGGCAACCTGATCGGCCAACAGCGTAAACACCTGAATGTCGTCGTTGCTGAAAGCATTGAGTTGGTCACTTTGAATGTCCAACACGCCCAGGAAGATATCCCTGACCAACAGTGGCAACACCGTCTCCGCGCGGGTGTCGCGCACCGTATCCGTGCTCACATACCGCACGTCCTGACTCACGTCTTGAATACACAACGGCTGCCGATTCCCGGCCACCCACCCAATCAAGCCCTCGGCCCCAATCTTCAACCGGAACCCCTCGCGCGTGAGCTGCAATCCCGAAGCGCCGGTGCCGGCGCGCGAAATCATATACACCCCAGTCTCATCCGGCTGAAAAATACCCACGTAATAATAGCCAAAACGCTCCTGGATTAAATCCACAACATAATTGAGCAGCACGTCCAAATCGAGGATCTCGTTGATGCTGTGCCCGGCCATAAACAATGTTTCCACCTGCAAAGCGCGCCGCTCCAATTCCTCGTTTCGCAACGCATTGAGAACCCGCAAACTTTCCTGGCGGCGGAGAGACTGCAAGCGGGTGGTATGAATAATAACTGCCAGGGCTACCGCCGACACCAACTCCAGTCCAAACAAAGCCCACGCGGCCAATTGCCCCAGCGCCAGCGACACCAGCAACCACGAGGCCAACATTGCGGCCACAACGGCAACCAGCCATGAAGTAGACAACAGAACGAAGCCCGCGCCCACCACAATCAAGGCCAGGCTGGCGGCCTGTTCTGGCTCGCCGGTCAACACAATCCCCACCAGGCGATGGAATATCAACAGCCCCGCGATGCTGGCGCCCACAGCATTCGCGTAACGCGGCGGCAGGCGCAATCGCCGGAAAGTCAACCCAAAGCCAAGCAACAAAATCACCGAAAGGGTCGCCGTCAAGATCAAGGGGAAGGCAATTTCTGGAGGACGGATGAAGTAACTCAGATCCCATGCCAACAAAACCAGGCCGAGCAGCAAGGCGGCCGGGCGCAGTGCGTTATAGACGGCCATATCCAATACAGCCCGAAAAGAGGCTTCACTACCAGGTGAGAGTGATTTAGTGTTCTTCATGCCCAACGGCAACTCCATAGTTATGTCTCCAGCGTCATGCGACCCCGATACGCAGCACCTATTCCTATTGAATGACCCGACGAAGAACATCCCTTCTCATTCTGTTCCGCGCCTCCCTCATTATACAATGCAAAGCTCAACACAGAAAGTTTTGTCTGATAGTCGTTAATCAGATAGTCTGACAGTCAAAAAACTCTGCGGCTCTGCGCCTCTGCCCGGAATTTCATCGCAGCCAAAAGCCGAAAAATGAGTAAAATAGATTTCAAACCCTGACAAAAGTAGTGACAAACACAAGGTGAATCCACAATGAAAACCCTGTTAATCTTACGCCACGCCAAATCCAGTTGGAAGGATGCCGACCTGCCCGACCACGACCGGCCTTTGAAGAAACGCGGGCAGCGCGCCGCGACGCAGATGGGACGCCAGTTGGCGGAAAAGGCCCTGACACCGCAACTCATCCTCAGCTCGACAGCCTTGCGCGCCCACGAGACGGCGGAACTGTTTGCCGCCGCCTGCGGCTACACTGGCGAAATCGTGCTCAGACCGGATTTCTACGCTGCTGCGCCGCCAGCCTACCTCGCCGTCCTTCGTGAGCTGGATGACGCCTACCTGCGCGTGATGGTGGTGGGCCACAATCCGGGGTTGGAATCGCTGGTGAAGCTTCTCACAGATCGCGCCGAATTGATGCCTCCCGCCGCCCTGGCGTATGTCGAATTGCCCATCAAAATCTGGGCGGGACTTCAGGAGACCGTTGCAGGAAGACTCGTAGACCTGTGGGTTCCCGCCAAAGACGAAAAATAGGACACGGAAAAACACGGACGAACACGGACTTTCTCTTTAACTTTTTTCCGTGTTTTTCCGTGTTCTTCTGTATCCCATTCTATGGCAGTAACGCCGGCGCGGAGTATGGCCCACTCGCCAGATCGTCCCAATACCCGCGACTGTCCAGCGCGCTGTAGGAAAAAATCGCGTGGCCCGGCGCGCCCAACGCCCGCGCCGCCGCGATGCGCTGCGCGATGGCGTCAAAGTCGTCGTAGTACCCCGCGATGCCCGGATAAACGTCCCGGCCTGCACTTGCTTCCAGGAAATCCGCCGCCAACACCTGCCAGTTCCCCAAATCATCGGGGATGCTGGCGCCGCTCCCATAGAGCATCGGCGCAATCGCGTCCAGCGCGCCGCCCGCAAGCCAGCCTTTGGAATCCTGGTAGTAATCGTCGTAGCCAGAGCTGGTATGCAGTCCCAAATCGTCCTTGTAATACGGCCACACCGCCGCCGAAACCAGCGCGTCCGGGCGTAGGGCGTGCGTCTCCGAGGCGACGCGGCGCACCAACGCTGTCACCCGATCCCGCTGCCACTGCGCGCGCGCCGGCCCCGTCATCGTCCCCGTCACCGCCGCGCTGAACGGGTCGTGGGAGTAGTCGCGCCCAGCGTAGCGCACCAAATCCAGGTGGACGCCATCCACCGGGTAGCGCGTCACGATGTCGCGTACCACCGCCGCGACGTGCTCCTGCACCGCGTCCACGCCGGGGCTGGCCCAGAGGTACTGCCCCCACACCAGCGGCATCGGTGCGGGCGTGTCGTCGTACTGCCGCCAGGTGTAGCCCAGGCCGAACTCGCCGGGGTGCTGTGTGTTGCCTGGCCCGTAGGTGAAGCGGTCGAACATCTGCGCTGGTGTGACGGCCGGCGGCCACAGCAGGCCGTAGGTCTGCGTTGGCGGCGACTGCCACGCCGGGTAGACGTTGACGTAGGCGTGAACGTCCAGTCCGGCGGCGTGCGCACCATCCAGCAGCCGCGCCAGTGGATCCCAGCCGGGGTCCACGCCGAGCGTTTCGGAAACGGGGCCGGCCGTCAACCGGGAGGCCCACGGCTCCAGGCCCGGCGTGTAGTACGCATCCCCCGCCGCCCGCACCTGGAAGAAGAGCGTGTTGAAGCCCGCGCCCGCCGCGTTGGCGACGATGGCATCTATCGCATCGGGCGCAGCCCCCGCCGTGAGGCTCGTCCAGTCGTAGCGTGTCACCCAAAGGATGCGGCGCTCCACCGGCGGCCTCGCAAAATTTCGGGCCGCAAGGGGCATAAAGACGGTGTGGGTGATCGGCCAGGGAGTATCGGAGGGGAGATGGGGGATCAGGGATTGGGGAATAGGAAGTGCGGGCTGATTCTCTATTCTCGACTCTGGACTCCAGATTCTGGACTCTGGATAGCCATTCAGGGCGTACCACGCCTCAGCCCGCCCCATTTGCCCGGCCAGCGCCTCGAAATCCGGTGGGGATTCTGCACGCAAAAAGGTCGTCATCCCCAAAAACAACATTGCCACCAGCCCCAACGCCGGCAGGACCCATTTTAGAGTCTGGAAATCGGAAATCGGAAATCGGAAACTGGTTGTGTAGCTCGCTGATCCGCTGATCCGCTGATCCGCCGACGCGCCAGTCGCTATTCGTAATTCGCCATTCGCCATTCCTAACTCCTAACTCGCCACGCCTCACTCGCTACTCGATCATCAGCCACACCAGCGCGGATTGCAG
This sequence comes from Chloroflexota bacterium, assembly GCA_029555965.1. GTDB lineage: Bacteria > Chloroflexota > Anaerolineae > B4-G1 > SLSP01 > JAKQHY01. The sequence goes on from JAKQHY010000120.1 coordinate 34,945, forward strand.
CGGCGTCATGCCCGTGTCTTGCTCCGGCGTCCACACGATTTCCGCCTGGAGGTTGCCCGTCAGGTCGGTCAGGGCCACGGGCACGCGGACGGGCTGCGTTTCGCCAGGGGACAGCGAAACCGCCAGCGTCCCCCGCGTTTGCCCTTTCACCCGCACGGAGAATTCGCCGAACAAGGGATTGAGGTCGGTGTTCTCGAACACAATGAGCAGGCTCTCTTCCTCGCCGATGCGCAAGCGGTTCACGGTGTTGGCAGGCCGCCAGCCGCCCAACGGCGCCGCGCCCTGATCGGCGCGGAACACGAGGTAGCGCGGCGACTGGCTCACAGGGACGGCCAGCCCGTCCCCCTGACTGTCCAGCATACTCACTTCCCCTAGCATGTCCACCGTTTCCACGTCGTCGGTGGGAATCGGCAGGATGATCGTGTGCGCCTCGCCGGTCGTCCACACGGCGAACGCCACCTGCGCGTCCTTCTGGAAGAGCAGCAGATAGTCGTTGGCGCGTTCCAGGGGGATGCGACGCAGGAAGCGGTAGCCATCCAGCGTGGTACACAGCGCGCGCGCCGCCTGATAGGCGGGTTTGGCCGTGTAGTCGTGGCGCACGATGCCAAAATTGTTCTCAGGGTCGTGCGGGTCGGGGCCGTCGTCGTGCCAGTCGTACCAGATGTTCAGGTTGATGTCATGCGCGAGGTTGAAGAGCCATTGCCGCGTCAGGTATTGCGCCTGCTGCCCCTCGCTCATCCCGCCCCGCGTGGTGGAGAAGCCCCACTCGCCGGAAAAGATGGGCAGCGACCAGCGGGGAGTGTACCGATCCACCAGGGCGCGCAACATGAGATACGGCCCTAGAATCTCCTCCGGACTGTAGACGCCGTAGGAGTGGACGGTGATGGCGTCCAAATGCTGAAACAGCCCCATCCGCCCCACCGTCTGCCAGAACGCCCATTCGTAGCCGGAGAGCGCGGGGGCGACGATGAGCGCGCTGGGGTCGGCGCGGCGGATGGCGGACGCGGTGAGGAGCGCGAGTGCGCCGTAGTCCGCCGCGTTGGCTTTGGGCGTCCAGAAGTGGTCGAGGTTCGGCTCGTTCCAGATTTCCCAGATGACGCCGCGATCTCGATACCGCGCCGCCGCCGCCGCCGCGAAACGGGCAAACGCCACCCGTCCGCCCGGCGAGGTCGGCGGATAGCCGTGATCGTACAGCGAATTGCCGTAATCCAGGATGAAGATAATGCGGATGCCGCGCTGCGCCATCGAGGCGACCAGGACGTCGTAATCGGAGAAGTTGTACTTCCCCAACTCCGTCTCGACGACGTGCCAATGGAAATCCATCCGCACCCAGCGGAAGCCGCCGCGCGCCAGGTAGTTCAACTCCTGCGCGCCGGCGCGGGTGAAGTGGATGTTGACGCCGAATGGCTCCGGGATCACGCGGTCGGGCAGATGCCACACGGTATAGGGTTCCAGCGTGGCCGTGGGCGTGATGGTGGGCGTGAGCATCGGGATGACGATGGTGGGGCGGGGGGTAGGCGTGGCAGTGGGCGTGGGGGTGAGGGTAGGTGTGGGGGTG
>JAKQHY010000128.1 GCA_029555965.1 Chloroflexota bacterium
AATGAAGAAGGCCAATCCCAAGAACCACTTCACCATTGGCATTAAGGATGACGTGACGCACACCAGCCTGGCCTACGATCCGGCTTTCAACATCGAGCCGCCAGACGTCGTCCGGGCGATGTTCTTCGGGTTGGGGTCCGACGGCACGGTGGGCGCGAACCACGACACCATCGAGATCATCGGCACCGAGACGCCCAACTATGCGCAGGGCTACTTCGCCTACGATGCGAAGAAGTCGGGCGGGTACACCGTCTCTCACTTGCGCTTCGGACCACGTCCCATCCGCCAGACATGCCAGGTCAGCTCCGCCAGCTTCATCGGCTGCCACCAGTTCGTCTACTTGGAAAAGTTGGACGTGTTGGGGCCGGCGATGGAAGGCGGCGTCTTCCTGCTTAACACCCCCTACGCGCCGGAAGAGACGTGGGACAAGATGCCGCGTCACATCCAGCAGCAGATCATTGACAAGAAGCTGAAGTTCTACGCGATCAACGCCTATGAAGTCGCCGACAAGGCGGGAATGCCGGGGCGCATCAATACTATTATGCAGACGTGCTTTTTTGCGATTTCCGGCGTTCTGCCCAAGGACGAGGCCATCGCCAAAATTAAGGAAGCCATCCACAAGCGCTTCATCAAAAAGGGCGAGAATGTCGTCAAGCAGAACTACGCCGCGGTAGACAACGCGCTGGCGCATCTGGTGGCAATCCCAGCGCCCACCAAAGCCACCAGCACGGTGGCCGTGCCGCCAATTATGATCGAGGGCGGGCCGGAATACGTGTACGAGGTCGCAGCCAAGATTGCGACGCTCACAGGCAATGATGTGCCCGTCTCCGCGATGCCGGTGGACGGTGTCTTCCCCTCCGGCACCACCCAGTACGAGAAGCGCAGCATCGCTCTGGAGATGCCGGTGTGGAATCCCGACGTCTGCATCCAATGCGGTAAGTGCGCAATGGCCTGCCCGCACGCCGTCATTCGGATGAAGATTTACGACCCCGCGCTTCTGGAAAACGCGCCAGAAGGCTTCCAGTCCGCCGATGCCAAGGGCAAGAAATTCGAGGGCAAGAAATTCACCATCCAGGCCGCGCCCGAAGACTGCACCGGCTGCGGGCTGTGCGTTGAGACCTGCCCGGCCAACGACAAGGCGAACCCGGGCCGCAAGGCCATCAATATGACCCCGCAGCCGCCTATCCGCGCGCAGCAGCGGGAATATTGGAACTTCTTCTTCAACGCGTTGCCCGATTACGACCGCGCCGACCTGAGCCTGAACCTGGTCAAAGAAACGCAACTGCTGCGGCCCCTGTTCGAGTTCTCCGGCGCGTGCGGCGGCTGCGGCGAGACGCCTTACGTCCGCCTGATCACCCAGCTCTTCGGCGACCGCGCCGTGATTTCCAACGCGACCGGCTGCTCGTCCATCTACGGCGGGCACATGCCCACCACCCCCTACACCACCAACAGCGACGGCCGCGGCCCGACTTGGAACAACAGCCTGTTCGAGGACAACGCCGAGTTCGGGTTTGGCTTCCGTCTGACGCTGGACAAGCAGCAACAGTACGCCCGCGAGCTGGTGGAGCAATTCCGAGACAAGCTGGGCGAGGAACTGACGAACGGCCTGCTCACTGCGGAGCAGAAAACCGAGGCGGACTACGCCGCGCAGCGCGACCGGGTCGCGCAACTGCGCATCCGCCTGGCCGAAGACGCCAGCCCGAAGGCGAAGGACCTGTTGAGCCTGGCCGATGTGTTGGTGCGCCGTTCCGTCTGGATTTTCGGCGGCGACGGATGGGCCTACGACATCGGGTATGGCGGCCTCGATCACGTCCTGGCGCAGGGCCGCGACGTCAATGTGTTGGTGCTGGACACGCAGTTGTACTCCAACACCGGTGGTCAGATGTCAAAGGCGACGCCGCGCGGCGCCGTGGCGAAGTTCGCCGCCGCCGGGCGCCCGCTGCCGAAGAAGGACCTCGGCCTGATCGCGATGACCTACGGCAACATCTACGTCGCGCAGATTGCGATGGGTATGGACGACGCGCAGACGCTCAAGGCCATCCGCGAAGCCGAATCCTACGAAGGCCCCAGCCTGATCATCGCGTACAGCCACTGCATCAACCAGGGGTTGTCGCAGATGAAATTCGGCTTCGAGCAGCAGAAGAAGGCCGTGGCCTCCGGCGCGTGGATTCTGTACCGCTACGACCCGCGCCTGGCGGCGGAAGGCAAGAATCCGCTGCAACTTGACTATGGCCCGCACAAGCGGGAGGAAAAGCCGCAGTTGGACATCGCGGAATATATGTACAACGAAGTGCGCTTCAAGACACTGAAGCAGTCCAAGCCGACCGAAGCCGAGCGATTGTTGGAGCTGGCCCGGCAAGATGCGACCGCGCGGTGGGCCTACTATCGGCAGTTGGCCGCGCTGAACTTTGGTGAGAAGTAAAGAAGCGTAAGACTGGCTTTAGCCATCCGACTCCCGCCGGAGGCCAACCTCCGGCGGGAGTTTTGTCGCCACAGCACTGGACAAAAATCATAAGACGTATACAATAGAGCAAGTGTAAGGAGTCCATTAACGCAAACTTTCAAAATTGCTGTTTTCCTTTAAAACCAAGGGAGATCTCATATCCCCCTAAAAACGGAAAAATTAAAGACACTGTACCAAATCTGGTTCAAGCTTTGGAAAAGTTTTGCGTAATGGGTAGTCCTTGCGATGGCTAACTATCTATTTAAATTTTCACTAACTAAGGAGGAGTATCATGAAAAATAAATTAGGGTCTTTGGTCTATACCACAATTCTGACAGTTGCATTGCTCTTGGGTCTGGCGTTGGTTTCCCATCCCACGACACCGATGGTGATGGCGCAAAGCAACATCGTTGACCTCTCCAATGGCTATGCACAGCAAGCCCGGGCGGGTGACACTGTGGTCTACACCCACATTCTGACCAACGGGTACACAGAAACGGCGTCCATTGCGCTTCAGGCCACCTCATCCCGCAACTGGCCGCTGGAACTGTCTTTCGGGCCGGATGAGACCCCCTACATCGGGGCCATCCAGTTGGAAGCCGGCATGACCACCACGGTACAAATCGAGCTCACTGTGCCGCTCACCGAGACGGTTGGCGTCAGCGACACCACGACACTGGTGGCCAGCGGACTGGAAACCCTCGTTATGTACAGTGACAGTCTGGAAGATATCACCACCGTAGCGCCCGCCACACGGTATATTTACCTGCCGCTCGTGATGCGAAGTTATCCCGCCGGGCGCTAATCCGCCCACACGGGCATTAAGCCAACATCACCAAAAAAAATACCCGCCGGACAATTGTCCGGCGGTTTTTTTTAATTGCGCCCCTCTTCATCATACCCGATTTAAGTTTCATTCCCACCGAAAAGCGCCAACATAAAAATGACAGACCCATGATTTTTGTCACCCCAACACTAGACAAAACTCACAAGGCAATGTAGAATAGAAAAGGCATGCAAGGAGTCTATTACATAAACTTTCAGCAGTGCTTTTTTGATTAAGGAGGGACTCACATCCACACAGAAATCCAACACTGAATATCACACCAAAGCTCATTGTCATTTTGCTGAAAGTTCTTTGTGACGGACAATTCCTTGCGCTGTTTAACTTTCCGTTTACGTTCTCACCAAGGAGGAATGTCATGAAAAGCAAATTAGGGTCCCTGGCATACGCCGCGATCCTGGCTGTCGGGTTATTCCTGGGCGTAGCTTTGATTTCCCACTCGGCAACACCAGTGGCAATGGCGCAAGAGGCACCGCCGAAGATGGAAGGCGTTGCCTACACATCCTGGTGGCATGGCGAATACTCCAGCGCCGGCTCCGAACAAACGTTAGCGATCATTGACGACGTCGGCGCGGAATGGATCAGCGTATTAGCCACCTGGTATCAGGATACCCTCACCTCGACTACCATCTATTCGGACGCCAACCGCACCCCGACCGACGCCGATGTTATCCACGCGATTGAGACGGCGCATGCCCTGGGGCTGAACGTGCTGCTCAAGCCGCACCTGGACGTGCAAACGAATGAATGGCGTGGGGAAATTGGCGAAGGGCATTTCACGACCGAGGCGGAGTGGGATGCATGGTTCACCAGCTATCAGGCCTTCATCAATCACTACGCGCAAATCGCCGCCGATTATGATGTGGAGATGTTCTGCGTAGGCACGGAACTCGACAAGACCGCAGTGGAAGAACTGCGCTGGCGCGATGTGATCACCGGCACCGGTGGGATCGCCAGCATCTACGACGGCGACCTAGTCTACGCAGCCAACCATACTTACACCAATACGGTGATGTTCTGGGATGCGGTGGACTACATCGGCATTGATGCTTACTACGCCGTGGCCGTCACCACCACCGCGACCCTGGAAGACTTCAAGGCCGGGTGGACAGCTCCCATCTCTTTCCTGATTGAACTTTCGGAGGAATGGGACAAAGACATCCTCTTCACCGAACTAGGGTATCGCAGTGTTGATGGCGCCGGCATGATCGCCTGGGAATACCAGGGCGCTCCCCCCATGGATATGCAGGAACAGGCCGATCTGTATCAGGCCTTCTTCGAAGAAGTTTTCCCGCAGGAATGGTTCGCCGGCATCTTCTGGTGGAACTGGACGACTAATCCCATGCAGGGTGGGCCGTGTGATCGGGATTACGCCGTGTTGGACAAGCCCGCAGAACTGATCCTGCGACGGTTCTTCAACGGCAACCCCAAGCAAGGCGCGGGCAACCTGGTGCCGCGCCCGAACGAAGCCGGCGCGTGGAATGTCTACACGGATCAGCTCGCGCCAGGAGCTTGGACCAGCACTTGGAATCAAAGCACCGTTGAACTGGCGGCCACAGACGAAGTGTACGCGGGGCAATATTCTATCCGCACCTTCTTGACCGGGCCAAGCTGGGGCGCGCTGCAAATTGGGCCGGGGACGGCAGATTCCAGCCCTTATCATTGGCTGGAATTCTACATCAACCAGGAGACCCCCGATCATGCTATTCAGGTGATCTTTGATGGCGGCAACACGTTGGATTACTGCCGTTACACCGTGGCAGAAGAGGATGGGTGGCGTCAGGTGCGCATCCCACTCGATAAAGCGGGCGTGCCAAATGCCATCTCGTGGTTTGCATATCAGACAAGAGGGAACGACACCACCCTCTGGTTGGATAACATCCGCCTGCTCGGGGTGTTACCCGTCGAACTCTCCGACGGTTACGCGCAGCAAGCCCAACAGGGTGCGACCGTGACCTACACACACATTCTGCAAAACTACCACAGCGCCGCCGCCTCTATTGCCCTTGAGGCCACCTCATCGCGCCATTGGCCGCTGGAATTGCGTGTGGGCGAGCCGGCCACCCCCTATATTGGCGCTGTCCGCCTGGGATCAGGTATGACTACCACGGTGCAAATCGTGCTTACCGTCCCGGTCACTGAAACCGCCGGCGTCGCCGACACGACTACCCTGGTGGCAAGCGGCATGGAAACCATCGCCATGTACAACGACCAGTTGGAAGATGTCACCACCGTGCTGTCCAGCGCGCAGTATATCTATCTGCCGTTGGTCATGCGAGGATACCCGGGCAGTCGCTAAGTTGCGCAAGTAACATAGCAGCAACATTGCCAACAAAACACCCGCCGAGCTATTGGCTCGGCGGGTGTTTTTAGAGAATCCTGGCGCCGCCTATTTCGAGGGAATGATCTTCAAACGCATCAAAGCATTAACAATGAGCTGGGCCACGTCCTCCAACTCCCACTTGCCGGTATTCACCATCAGATGATACAACAAGGAATTATCCCACTCAATGTCATAAAAACGCTTCAGGTAAGCGGATGCAGCTTGATCCTTCCGCAATACTAGGTCGGCGGCTTCACCCAGTGGGAGATTTTCCCGATCCTTAACCCTCAACGCGCGCGCGCCTTGAGGGGCGAACAATCGCACATGCAGCACCCCCGGCTTTTCTTTCAAAATAGCCTGCCCACCCCGGCCAACAATGATCACATTATCGTGCGAGTAGGCTGCCAGGATAGTATCCCGGACCAACTTCACGCATTGTTCCTCGTCAAGAGTCTCTGCGGTAGAACGCGCGTCCCAGCTCTCCGCATCCCAGACCTCCGCCCCCAACCGGCGACGGTCGAACATCCGATCCAGGAAATTGCGCACCCTGTAATTATCTTCAGAGAAGTCGTGGGCTTCTCCGGGCGCCAGCCCTACCTCCGAGGCGACCTTTACCATCAAGTTCTTGTCGAAGTAAGTATACCCCAACATACTGGCAACCCGTTGGGCTACCTCTGTCCCACCACTGCCATACTCACGAGAAATCGTAATCACCGGCATCTTACACCTCCTTTGAAAATAGCCACAAAGCACACAGAGTTCACAGAGAAAACTCTTTGTGCCCTTCGGGTCCTTTGTGGTGAAAGATTTTCATCAGCAGGGCCGCGCCCCAGACCTGGTAACGCTCCTTTGATGTTCGTTTGGCGATAAATTGACCTATACAAAACATTATCTGTGATACTGGATTGTTGGTTATCAGGGGTATCTATATATTGATTATATCAAAATCAAAGGTAACATGCAATGAGCAATGTCCATCCGCCCATCATCAATCCACAGGAGCGGGCCATGAAGATACGCGCAATTACACTCTTTGTAGATTTGACGCTACCTTTGCAAGCAACGCCGTTGCGCGAGTGGAGCAAGTTCGCCCAGGTCGCGCAACGCGCTTTTGAGGACGCCGGGTTCCCTGTGCAGACGACCCGTCTGGCAACCCACCTGTTCGCCACCCAGCTGCCGAGTATGGCGGAAACCCGCTCGGCAAAGTGGGCCGCCGCACTCGAAGCGGCCTGCCAGGAACACGGCTTCGCGTTCACTGCGTTGGGCGTGGCTCAGGGAGAGTGGGCGGCAGCGCTGCCAGAAATCCTGGCAGCGACTCAAACCTTATTTGCCTCCGCGCATATCGTAGACCCTTTGCACGGCACTATAGACGGGCGTATGATTCAACAGGCGGCGCAAGTCATCCATACCGCCGCCGCCATCGAAAACGGTTTCGGCAACCTGCGTTTCGCGGCGCTGGCAAATGTGTTGCCCGGCACACCTTTCTTTCCGGCGGCGTACTCCAGGGGCGGCGCGCCGAGTTTCGCGCTGGCGACCGAGGCGGCAGATCTGGCGGTGGCCGCTTGCCGCGCGGCCACGTCCGCCGCCGAAGCCCACGAACGGCTGGCGGCATGCCTCACCGCCGAAGCGGCGCAAATGACGATAACGGCGGAAACTGTGGCGCAGACTCACGGCTGGTGTTTTGGGGGAATTGACTTCTCGCTCGCGCCGTTCCCCGGGCCAGACACCAGCATCGGGGCAGCGCTAGAGTTATTGAGTGGACAGCCCTTGGGGGCCGCGGGGACGCTGGCCGCCGCGGCCACATTGACCAGCGCCATCGAGCAAGCCGTATTTCCGCGCGCGGGTTTCTGTGGGCTGATGCTGCCCGTGCTGGAAGACTCAATCCTGGCGCAACGCGCAGCAGAGGGACGTTTCAGCGTGGGGGATTTACTGCAATGGTCGGCGGTCTGTGGAACAGGGCTGGACACAGTGCCGCTGCCCGGAGCGGTGAGCGTGGAGGCCCTGGCGCGGCTGCTCTGGGATGTGGCAGCGCTGGCCGTGCGGCAGCATAAGCCGTTGACGGCGCGGTTGATGCCGTTGCCCGGCAAGGTCGCCGGGGACCCGACCCACTTCGATTTCGCCTACTTTGCCGACGGGGGGGTGTTATCCCTCAATGGCGGGGTGGAAGCCGGGCAGCTCACCGGTACGGTGGCTCTGCCCCTCATGGCCCGGGGCGGTAGGCGTAATGCGTAACTATGCTTCTCCCGCTCCGGAAACGTCTTCCGGTAGAGAAAACCAGAATTTGCTGCCCTCGCCGGGAATGCTCTCGACCCCTACCTGCCCGCCAAGTTTTTCGGCAATCCGACGCACGATGGAGAGGCCCAGGCCATGTCCCTCAATACGCGCCTGGTGCAGGCGGGTGAACTGTGTAAAGAGTTGCTGCTGCGCCTGCTCCGTAAGGCCTGGGCCATTGTCCTCCACCCAGAAACGAATTTGCGAGGGCGCGGAATTGCACGAAGGAGCGGGTAAAACGCCGTCGCCGGACTGAGGCGGCAGGTCGTATCCCAGCACCACGCGCGGCGGGATGGCTTCATCCAAGCGGCCGCCATATTTGAGCGCGTTGCCGATATAGTTAACCCACATTTCCTCTACCCACGGTGTATGTCCCTGCGCAATGGGCCACTGGGCAGGTTGCGTAATGCTGGCATTGGATTCATGAATCAACGTTTCCAGTCGCCCCAACGCTTCGGCGACGATCTGTCCCATATCCAGGGGTTGAATATCCACCTCCTCCAATTTGCGCACGCTGGCCAGCAACAGCAGTTCGTCAACAATGCCGGCCATTTTGCGGGCGTTTTGGCCGATAGCTACCGCCATCGCGGTGCGATCGTGGGCCGACAGGTCGTTGGCGCGTCGTTCCAACAAGTAAGTGTACCCCACCATCGTCGCCAGAGGGTTTTTCAGATCGTGAGCGACGGTATGGGCAAAGGCGTCTAATTCCTCGTTTTGGGCCTGTAAATCTGCCGCGTAACGCCATAACTGCTGCTCAGCCCGCACCTGTTCGGTGATATCACGATTGCTGGCCCGGCGCCCCAAAAACCGCCCGTCCGCGTTATACACCGGCTGACAGGTATGTCCAAGCCAGCGCTCCTCACCCTCGCGCGTGGTGATACGCAGGCGTGTGGCGAAAACATCGACATCACCCAACATCGTGTTTAGATGGACAATCCACGCAGGGCGATCTTCCGAATGGACAATTTTGAATATCAACTGCGGGTTCTTTTGAAACTCTTCAGGGCGGTAGCCTGTCATACGATAACATGCCGGCGACATGTAGATAAAACGACCGTCAGGATCCACCCAGTATTCCCAGTTGTAGGTAAAATCGGCTACGGTGCGGAAGTGCTCCTTGCTTTCCAACAAATCTCGCTCGAACCGCTGCCGCTCGGCAATCTCACTTTGTAAGCGCAGGTTGATGCTATCCAATTCCGCAATGAGTTTCTCGTGTTTGACCAACTGTTCTTGAAGATTTTGCTGAAGTTCCCGCAGCGCAATGTGAGTGCGCACCCGCGCCAACACCTCTTGCGGTTGGAAAGGCTTCGACACATAGTCAACCCCCCCCACATCAAAGGCTTTGATCTTCGATTCGACATCCCCACGCGCGCTGATGAAAATCACGGGAATGTTGCGTGTGGTTGGCTCAGCCTTCAAACGCAGGCACACCTCATAGCCATCCAGACCGGGCATCATAATATCCAGCAAAATGATGGCCGGGGGATTAACCTGGACCGATTCCAAAGCCTGTTCGCCATCGGTGGCAACGCGCACGCGGTAGCCGGCGATGGTCAAAATCTGGGACAGCAGCCGCAAATTGTCCGGCATATCGTCCACGACCAGGATGGCATTCTTTTCCAGATTTTGAACGGCTTCTTTGAGCATATAACGAGTTGGTGATACATCAGAAAGCGTCTTTTCCATATCACTCCAGTCAAGCGGTGATTTACCTGCTAAGGACTCTTCTCAAGCAATTGGCGGATTTCATCATGACGAAAATGCTGCACCCACTCCAGCAAGCGCGTCGCCAGAGCCGGATGGGTGGCCTGCACCTGCCATGCCAAATCGGTCATCCACGCCAGGTCGCCCTCGAGGGTTGCCTGCCGCATTTCCGCGCGCCAGCTTGCCGGCAGGTCCGCTAACGACCACGTTGGTTTTGTCACCATGCCGGGCAACGGCGGCGTAGAGTACTCCTCCGGCTCAGTCTCAAACTTAAGGGCGTCTTCCGCCAGAGAAATTTGGTCATCATCCATCCAAGCGAGTTCCAACACCCGGTTGACCATCGCCAACAGGCGCTCGCCATTGCGCCGGACAGAGGCCAGATTCTCACGCTGTTCTGGGGTTAAGTTGGGCGCGGTCTGCATCAACGCACTGAAACCTAAAATAGCATTGAGCGGCGTGCGCAATTCATGGCTCATATTAGCAAAAAACGCGCTTTTGGCGCGATTAGCAACTTCGGCAGCCTGAGCATGTTTTTCGGCTTCATCGCGCGCCTGGACCAAAGCCGCCCCAACACGTTGCCGTTCTTCGATTTCATGTTGAAGCTCAACGTTGGCATCCAGCAGTTGGCGATTACGCTGAGCCAATTCCGCCGTGCGCACGGCGACCCGCGTCTCCAGTTCTTGGGTTAGCAGTTCCACTTCGGTAAAAGCTCTGGAATACCGGCGCGCCAACAGAAGCGCCTGAATGAAGATGAAGACCAAGATTCCCCATGGCCCGATGAAACCGGTGTTAAGCAGTTGATTGTTGTATAAAATATCGTTGAGCGTTGTTAAAAATAACACAGAGAAGGCCGCGAGGAAGGCGGCGGCGCCTTCCCGCTGTCGTCGAACGGCCAGAATCAGGGAGTAAAGGAAACATCCAAAACCGATACAGGTCAGTAGTTGATAGGGAATCAATCCGTGCGTAAAGATGCGCGGCGGCGTCAGCACAATTAACCAGGCAAAAAGGGCGGCGGCCCCTTCCAACAGGCGAATCTGCCAGCGCGGAATTTCTTCAGGAAAAAGCGTATGGGTGAACATGGCAAAGGCCGGAATAGTCAACGCAAACGACAGGTAGTTCAAACCCACCAGCCACTTCCAATCCAACGGGGGGAACAGCGTCAACAGGTAGTATTCACCGGTGGTCAGGGTTCTGACGCCCATCAACAAGCAGGATAGCCCAAAATACAACGACGAAGGAGCTTTCCGCCGAAGGGTGTACAGGCTGAGATGGTAAAACGCCATAATCAAAAGATTGCCGGTCAAGTACATCGCAAAGGTGAGGTTCCGCTCGCGCAGCGCCCGGATTTGCGGCTCAGTGCCCAAGATGATTTTTTGCCCGGCGCCGCCCTTGCGGTGATGAAAGTTGGAGATTTGCAGGACGATTTCAACGCGCTCATCGGTGGGTGTGAAGACGACCACCTGAGGAAACCATTGCGGTTGCGAGGTCTCTGGAGTCCGGCCCACAATGCCATTGCCGGCCGCCAGCGCGCCAGCGATGTACAGGCGATACGCTGTCTCAAATTCAGGCACATAGAGCGCCAAGGGCCTATCGGTAGCCGCCAGTAACAGCGTGATGTGGTAGGTCGCGTAGCCGGCGCCAGAAAGGGACTGGTTCTGCGCCCGATAGCCGTTCCACGGACTAGGGATGGAGATAAGGCCGGTGGGCAAGGGGGCCTCCGCAAGCTCGGCCGGCAGCAACAGTTGTTCCCAATAAAAAGGGACCTCCCCCACCAGCGACGCCGGCCCGTTCTGCTCAAAATCCCAACTGCGGAGATCAAGGATACCGTTTTCAAGGCGCGGGGAGAGCTGGCCGGCTGCGCAGCCGGCCAGCCCAACCACCAGAAGCAATGCGAAAAAGATACCCACTCGGTTCATATTCTTCCTCAGCGCCCTGAATATAAGTGTACAAGTCTATGTCAAGTTTGCAAACCTCCCCCATCGCGTAACGCCCCACAACAGCCACCGGAAGACGCAGCCACGGCGCCTTTGCCCCGGCTCCTCGGAACGCCCGGGGAAATCAAAAAGCGCAGGGATGGGGTATCCCTGCGCTCATTGGTTGAGGGCGCTGCTGGTTAGGGGCTGGAGATCACACCGCCGCAGCGCTCGAAATTTTCCAGATGTTCGGCTTCGGTCTGGGCAAACAGATGGCTGCCATCGTTTTTGGCGCAGTCCACCATAAAGAAGTAATACTCGGTAGTCTCCGGGAACGCCGCCGCCCGGATCGAGTCTATACCCGGGCTGGCAATCGGGCCGGGGGGCAGGCCAAGGTTGCGATAGGTGTTGTAGGGTGAGGCTACTTCCAGATCGGAGAAGTACAGTTGACGTTTCCACCACGTCTGCTCGTCCGGGCGATACCCTAGCGCGTACTGCACCGTCGGGCAAGCAGACAAGGGCCAGCCGTCACGCAGGCGGTTGGCGTAGACGCCAGCGATCTTAGCGCGCTCCTCGGGACGCACCGCTTCGCGCTCCACAATCGCCGCCAGGGTGATGCCTTCGTACAACGTCAAGCCTTGCGCGGCAAAGCCCTGTTGGATATCCGCCGTGACCTGACGATCAAAGTCGGCCAGCAACCGATCCATAAGATCGTAGGCGGTCGCATTGAGCGCCAACCGGTGCGTATCCGGGAAGAGAAATCCTTCCAGGGTAGCCGTCACCGGAATATTTGCCATAAAGGGATATTTTTGCGGCAAATCCGTGGACGACCATCCGGTCTGCGCCAGTTGCAGGAAAGAGTCCGCCGAGATAGTTGTCTGTTCGGCCACTTGCGCCGCCACTTCCTCCAGTCGCTTGCCTTCAGGGATGGTCACTTGTTGTTCCTCAGCTTCAGCCTTTTGCAACGTGCGGGCGATTTCAGGGATGGTCATAGTCTGGCGCAGGGTATACGTTCCGGCCTGAATACCCGCGTCCAATCCCTTATATTGGACATAACGCCGGAACAATTCGGGATCGGCAATCAAGCCCTGGGCCTTGAGATTGCCGGCGATCTGCTTGACGCTCTCCCCCGATTCAATCGTAAAGGTAATCGCCGTGTCGTCCGTCCCGGCCGGCTGCGCCAACGCCGCGGACTGACTATCCACGTAGAAACCCAGGTAGATTTCCTCCAAAGAACATCCCAGGGAGAGGAACAGCAATAAGCCACCAACGGCCAAAAGTAAGAAACGCCGTAGCCATTCTCTATTCTTCATCGCTCCATACTCCATTTTTATGTTTTTGCTTCACGCCGTTTGATTATACCATTTCCGGCGCAACGTGTTATACTTTGCGGCATGGATACAATAGCGATTGCGCGACAACAAATCGCTGTCGGCGACCTGGCCGGCGCACGCCGCGCGTTGGTCGCACGGCTACGGGAAGACTCGGAGGACCTTGAAGCCTGGCTATTGCTGGCATCGGTGTTGCTGGACCCATCGCAGCAGGCCGAATGTTACCGCCGGGTCCTGCGCCTCGAGCCACATCACATTCAGGCGCGGGCGCTGCTCAGCGAACTGACCCGGCGTCAACCGGTAATCGCTCAGGCAGCCTCCCGCCGCCCCGCATCGCCCACGCCGCCCGCTCTCCCGGACAACATCCCCAGTCCTTTTGCGGAAGGAAGTTTTGAGGAAGACGAGGCCGCGATCGAGGATGAACCCGACCTACCCGGTGAATTCCTCAGCGATCTGGCGGTCACGGAACCGTCCAACGCCGAGCCGCTAGACGCGCAAGAACTGGCATTACGCGCCTGGGTGGTACAAGAATTGAGCCAGAATACCGGGAAAAATGTGATCATTCACGAACTTTGTGAGCGCGCCGGCATGGACTGGCCCCATGCTGAAAAACTGGTGCTGAGTGTCGCGCAACAGGAGCGCCATACCATTGCCAAAAGACAAGCGCCGTTGTTGATTCTGCTCAGTATCGGCACCCTGGTGGGAGGCATAGTTGTCTTGGTGTTTCTGCGACGTCCGGAAGGTTTATTGATGCTATTAGGCGGCCTGATGGGGTTCTTGGGAGTATGGTATTCCCTCCGCAAAAAATAAGGGGTAAGAGAAATGAAAAATTCAACGAAAAAACGATTCTTTCTATGTATTAGCGCGATCGCACTGCTCTTGCTCGGAAGCCTGGGATGCAGTCTCAGCAGTTCGACCATCTCCGATCCGCCCGCCGAACCGGCGGTGGTGACCGTAGTCGTGACCCCCACACCTGCCCCCCTCGCCGACGAATCGGCCAGCGTGCAGGCGTTCCAGTCGCGCATCATTGAAGTCTACAAGGCCGTCAGCCCGGCAGTCGTCAACATCACCAACCGGGGCTATGCGTACAGCTTCTTTGGCCTGGTCATCCCGCAGGAAGGCAGCGGTTCAGGCTTCATCTATGATACGGAAGGCCACATCGTCACCAACTACCACGTCATCAAGAATGCGGAGGAATTGATCGTGACACTGGCCGATGGTCAGGTGTACAATGCCACCATCGTCGGCGTAGACCCGAGCAATGACCTGGCCGTCGTACACATTGACGCAGGAGCCAACTTGCCCGCGCCGATCGCGTTGGGCAACTCGGACAAGCTGGAAGTCGGACAGTTCGTCCTGGCGATCGGCAACCCCTTTGGCCTGGAACAGACCTTGACCAGCGGGGT
This sequence comes from Chloroflexota bacterium, assembly GCA_029555965.1. GTDB lineage: Bacteria > Chloroflexota > Anaerolineae > B4-G1 > SLSP01 > JAKQHY01. The sequence continues at coordinate 14,236 of JAKQHY010000128.1, forward strand.
GATCAGCGCGTTGGGGCGGGTGATTAAAAGCAGCGATGGCTTCATCGGCGAGGCCATCCAGACTGACGCAGCCATCAACCCCGGCAACTCCGGCGGCCCGCTGCTCGACCTTAACGGACATGTCGTGGGCGTCAACTCACAGATCATCAGCCCCAGCGGCGCGTCGGCCGGCATTGGGTTTGCCGTCTCCGGCAACACCGTGCAGCGCGTCGTGACCGAACTGATCGCGCGCGGCTACTATCCCCATCCCTGGGTCGGCGCGGAGATGGTGGCGCTGACCCCCGCCCTCAAGCAAACCTTGAACCGCGCGGGGGTGGACGTGCCCGTGGACGCGGGCCTGTTGGTGCTCGAAACCACGGCAGGCGGCCCGGCAGAGCGCGCCGGCATCCAGGGCGGGGATCGCGTCGTGCGGATCGGACGGTATCAAGTGCCGGTAGGCGGCGACATCATCACCGCCGTTAACGGTCAGTCGGTGACTGATTTGGAAGCCTGGACGGTTTACCTGGAAACGCAAACTACCGTGGGCGACACCGTGCAGGTTGACATCCTGCGCGACGGCGCGACGCAAACCGTCTCCGTGAACCTGGCGGAACAGCCGGGGATGGGCCAGTAGTCGTTATTGCGAAACGTAAACCGGGGGTCCTGGCGACCCCCGGTTTTTTTACGACCGCGTAGTTACTGTGACGGTGTGTCCGTGTCGAACAGCGGAAGGGTCTGCTCGACAAACGCCGCGAGATCGGCCTTGAGCTTCTCCAGCGACACCTTGTGCAAGTACATCATGTGCCCGGCGTGGTAGTAGCCCATCGAGATGTGGTCTTGCAGCGCGGGATCAAGCTCCAGGTGATTGAACGTGTACTCTGTCGCCAGGTAGGGCGTGGCGAGGTCGAAGTAGCCGTTGGCAACGAACACCCTGAGCGCGGGATTCTGGGTCAGCGCCGCGCGCAGCCCCTCGGCGACGTTGACGTACTGGTTTTGGTGCTTCCCGTAGTTCCACGGGTGAACGCGCTCGGTGAGGATTTCGTAGGGCAGATCGCTCTCGAAATTCAACTCGCGGCGCAGATAGTCGTTAAACAGCGCCGTGTACGGCCCCTGCACGATGGGATAGCTCGGATCGTACTCGAAGGTCTCGCCGGCCGCGTCCCGGTCCGTCCCCGTGAAGCGGGAATCGAAGCGGCCCACCGTGCGGCGCGTGTCGCGCAGCAATTCCTTGACGAAGCGCATGATGTGGATGCGCAGGTTGGCGCGCGTGACGTAATCTTCCGAGAGGCCGGTGTAACGGGCGAGCTTGCCCACAATTTGCGCGCGCGTCGCCTCGTCCAGCGCGGCGCCCTGCATCAAGGCGAGCGTGTACTCGGTCTGCGCAAAGTCGGATACCTCCGCCAGCGTGCGCCCCAGGTCTTCCTGCAACTCCGGCGCGAGTTTCCCATGCTGCCACGCGGTCGCCGCGTAGGTGGGCAGGAACACAATGTAGGGCAAATCGTTCCCCACATCAAACAAAATCGTCTGGAAGTTCAGCACCGCCGAAATCAGCATAATCCCGTTGAGGTAAATCCCCAGCTTATCCTGCAAGTGCATCGAAAGGCCGGCTGCGCGCGTCGTGCCGTAGCTCTCGCCCGCCAGGAACTTGGGCGAGGCCCAGCGCTGGTAGCGCGTCAGGTACAGGCGGATGAAGTCGCCCACCGATTCGATGTCCTTGTCAAAGCCGTGGTAGTCTTTCGCGCTCTCTTCCTCCACAGCGCGGCTGTAGCCCGTGCTGACGGGGTCAATGAACACCAGGTCAGTCTGATCGAGCAACGTGTACGCATTGTCCACCAGCCGGTAGGGCGGCGGCAGCGGGCTGCCATCGTCCTCCATCAGCACGCGGCGCGGGCCGAGCACGCCCAGATGCAGCCACACAGACGACGACCCAGGCCCGCCGTTGAACGCGAACGTCACCGGGCGGCTGCGCACATCCTCCACGCCGTCCTTTGTGTACGCCACGAAGAACACTGCCGCCTGGGGCGTGTCGTCCTCCTTCTTCAACACCAGCGTCCCTGCCGTCGCCGTGTAGGCGATCTCGTGCCCGCCCACCGTGACCGTGTGGTGCGTGACGACAGATTTCTCTTTGGCGAACGCCGGCGTCTTCTTCGCCGCGGACGGCTCCTTCTTCTCCTTCTTCTTTTTCTTGCCCATCATAACCTCCCCAAACATTCCTGAGTTCCCTTCACTTTAACGATTATAGTCCCGCGCACCCAAAGAACAAACCCTCTTCAATTTTTGCGAGTTCGTGCTACACTTATCTTGTTGTTTCCCAAAATACTCAAATAGGAGACTCCCCATGTCGGACGAAAAACAACCCTCAATTTTAGAGCTTCAGGCACGCTGGGACAAAATCCGCACAGCGAACCTGTACGATGCGATGGATCAGATGGGCTACGGCAACCAGTGCCTTGACCTGGGCATCCGCCCGCTGTTCCCCAAGCAGCATTTGGCAGGGATGGTCGTGACAGTGCGCGGCAGCCGCGATCCCACCACCTGGGAAGAGAAAAAGGCGGCGCACGAGAAGGCGGAGGCGGAAGGCAAGCCGGTGGCGACCGGGCCGAATCTGCACGAGTGCCTCTTCCCCGGCTGCGTGGTCGTCGTGGATGGCGGCGGCGAGCCGTTCACGGGCAAGTTCGGCGAGATGACGAGCTGGGACTTGCAGCAGCGCGGCGCGAAGGGCATCGTGATTGACGGCTTCATCCGCGACTGGCTGGGGCTGGAAGTCATCCCCAATTACACCGTCTGCGCGCGCGGCACCTCGCCCATCGAATCGGCCAAGCGGTGGAGCATCGTGGGCGTCAACGTGCCCATCGGGATGCCCGGCACGCTCACGAGCATGGTGCGCGTGCGCCCCGGCGACTGGATCGTCGGCGAGATAGACGGCGTCATCGTCGTCCCGCAGGAGATCGCCATGGAAGTGCTGGAAAAGGCGGAGGAGATTGAGCGCCGCGAGCAGGGGATGCGCGAGGATTTCGCCGCCGGGATGTCCTTCAAAGACGCCTACGAGAAGTGGGGACGGGCGTAAAACACGTATTCCGTAGTGCGTAGTCCGTATTCCGCTCAATTTCTTTACGCAACACGGAATACGGACTACGCAAGCAGTTCCTTAAAATTGTCGAATGGTCACACGGCGCGAGGTTCTCAAGCTGGGCGTGGTTGCCGGGCTGTCGCTGCTGCCGGAATTCCTGTCGCAATCGGGGCGGCCCAGTCTGCCGACAACGCTGCACGTTGTATCCCGCGAAGAATGGCGGGCCGGCGAACCCGATTTACAGGCCGCCGCAGAACACGGCTTGTATGATCCGCAGACCAACCCCGGCGGCTGGCTGATCTATGACGCGCCTTTAAGCGAAGTGCTGCACACGATCGTCGTTCATCACACCGCCACCTACATCAAGCAGCATCCCAGAGAAATCCAGAAATGGCACAGAAAGCGCCTGGGATTGGCCGACATCGGCTATCATTTTGTCATCAACCCGGAAGGCATTGTGTGCGAGGGACGCGACATCGGAGTGCGCGGCGCCCACACGGGCGGGCACAACACCGGCACGGTGGGCGTCGCGCTCTTTGGGCAATTCGAGCTATGGCGTCCGGCGGAGGTTCAGATCGTGCAACTCAAACTTCTGGCAGCCTATCTGCGGGACACTTACGCCATCACCCACCTGGCAGGGCATCGTGACTTTCAGCCGGCTGAAACCGTGTGCCCAGGACGCTATCTGGCGGATAGATTGCCGGATTTGGCGGCTGAAGTAGGATTGGCGTATGGCATCGGAGGCGAGAAATGAAATACAGTTTTGTTTTCCCTGGCAATTTGGGTTCCAGACTTTAGACTTTCGACTTTGGACTAACGACTATGAATACTATCACTTTTGGCAATACCGGGTTGCGCGTCTCGCGCATGGCGATTGGAACGGGATCGCATGGCTGGGCCGGACGTTCGGAGCAGACGGCCCTGGGATTGGACGGGCTGGCGAATCTGCTGCGCCGCGCGTATGACCTCGGCGTGACCTTCTGGGATACGGCGGATCAGTACGGCTCGCATCCGCACGTGGCGCGCGCGCTGCAAGGGATTCCCCGCGACAAGGTGGTGATCGCTACCAAGACCACGGCGCGCAGCGGCCCGCAGATCACAAAAGACGTGGATCGCTTCCTGAAAGAATTGGGGACAGACGTGCTCGACATCGTGCTGCTGCACGGACTATCAAACGATGGCTGGCCCAGGCAACTGGCCGGCGCCATGGAGGCGCTCTCCCAGGCCAAAGCCGCCGGGAAAGTGCGCGCCGTTGGCATGTCGTGTCACGGACTCGGCGCACTGAAAGCGGCGGCGACCTCGCCATGGGTGGACGTGGTGCTGGTGCGCATCAATCACGCCGGCGTCAACATGGACGATACCCCCGCCAAAGTCGTCCCGGTGATTAAGCAGTTGTACGACGCCGGGAAGGGCATCTACGCGATGAAAGTCCTGGGCTGCGGCAAGTTGCTCCAGGACATTCGGAGCGAGATGGAGTACGTCCTCAACCTCGGCACGGTTCACGTTCTCAGCATCGGCGTCAGCAGCGTCGCGCATCTGGAGCAAGACGTGCGCCTGATGGAGGAACTCACGGCGCAGGGATAGAAGGAGGAACTATGGAAATTCGTCTAGCCGATGAACGCGCCTTTTTTATGGAGGCGCAGCTTTCCATTGACCAGGCCGAAGGCCGGGCGTGGAGCAGGAAAGTGGATGCCTTTGGCGCGATGGCCAAGATGGGCAGTCTCTTGCAACGCCCCAAAGACGACGACTTCAAGCTGATCTACAAAGAACATCGCTACGAACCTTTCTGGCACATCGTCTGCGCGGCGCGTTACGTCTACGAGCGGCGGAAAGACTACCCCCTGACCCTCACGGATCCCGTGGTCAAATCCGTCACCATCCAGAATCAAGACTATCCGGTGGTAGACAAAAAAATTACCCTGACGGGCCTCGAACACTGCCTTGAAGAACTGCACGAGGACGTATTCTTTGACGGATTGACCACTCAGAAAGCGCCGGGCATGGCCGATTACCTGAAATTCACCGCTACTGAAATTCCCCAGGACGATTTGGACGACTTTTCGGCAGGCGCGGCCATCGTCGTGCCGCCGGCGGCGCGCGCCTCGGCGGTGGTGCATGAAGTGTTGATCGGCATGATCAAAAGCGTCCAGGCCGAGCGCATCCTCGAAGATACCATTGACGTCGAGAGAATTGACCTCTACTATCGCCCGGTCTATGCGTTTCAATACCGCTGGCTTTCCAAAGAGAAAGATGCCATCCTGGAATACGACGGGCTGACCGGCCAATGGCAGAGCGGCGGCAAAGTCTTCCAACAGTACATGGGCAAAATCATTGATCCCACCTTCCTCTTCGACGTTGGCGTAGAAACCGTAGACCTGTTGGTGCCAGGCGGCGGCCTCGCCATCAAACTGGCGATGAAAGGCATTGACGTCGTCCGTGGGCAGAACAAATAACCACACTGACCTTTAAGGGGCTGTTTTCACGGATGGTGTACCGTCCGCGAAAACAGCTTCTTTTAATCCGCCGCTTTAGCGGCTTGGTTCTGAGGAGACAATATGACCAAAGTGTTAGTAACCTATTTCAGTTCAACTGGCAACACCAAGTCCCTGGCCGAAGCCGTTGCAGAAGGCGTGCGCTCGGTGGAAGGCGTGACGTGCGAACTCAAGACCGTCCCGCACACCACCAATGACGACTGGCTGGCCGCCGACGGCATCATCGTGGGATCGCCCACGTACTTCGGGCAGATGGCCGGCCGCGTCAAGCAAATGTTCGACGTGACCGCGCAAGTCTACGGCAAACTGGAAGGTAAAGTCGGCGGGGCGTTCACCACCTCCGGCGGCGCGGGTTGCGGCCATGAGACGGCTATCATGTCCATCCTCACCGCGATGCTCGTCGCCGGCATGGTGGTGCGCGGCACGACCGAAGGCCCCCATTTCGGCCCCTTCGCCGTCGGTCAGCCCAACGACGACGCCCTCCAAGCCGCCCGCGAGATGGGCGCCCGCGTCGCGGGACTGACCAAGAAACTGTTCCCATAAAGGAAGTTAGGAGTTAGGAGTTAGGAATTAGGAGTTAGGAGCCATCAAGTATACCTCACTCGTCACTCCTAACTCGCCACTCCTAACTCCTGACTCGCCACTCCTAACTCACAACTCGCCATGCTGCTGCCACACATCGAAACCTGGGAACAATGGGGTAAAATTTTCACCGACGTTCCCCGCTGGACACCGGCGGTGCAGGAGATTTGCCGGCAGGCCGGGATACCGTTCCACACAATTGAGGCCGGTTTCCCTGGCACCAACGCCGTCTTCGTCCTCGACCACACGTATGTGCTCAAAATCTACGCGCCGTTCTGCCATCGGGACTACGCCCTGGAACGCTTTCTCAATCCCCTGGTCACACGCCACGGCATCCCCGCCCCCGCGGTCCTGGCCGAAGGCGTGTTTGAGGATCGCATCCGCTGGCCCTACATCGTGATGAACTTCTTGCCGGGACAGCCGATCCGGGAAGTGCGCGCGCAAATTCCCCGCGCCAACCTGCTGGACATCGCCGCCGACCTGGGCCGCATCGTCCGCGCCCTGCACCAGATTCCCCTGGAAGACGTGACGCTCCCCGAACTAGCGCCCGACAGTTGGATGAGCTTTGTCAAAAAACGGCGCGCGCAAATGGGCGCGCAAAACCGGCGCGAAGGGAAGCTGCCGCTGTCCATCCTTAAGGAAATTCCGCATTTCCTCACGTCCGTGCTGGCGGAGATGGAGGCGACGCCCCTGCGCCTGGTCAACGGCGATCTCACCGAAGATCACCTGCTGCTGGAACAGCGTGACGGACGCTGGCAGATTTCCGGCCTGATTGATTTCGCCGACAGCCTCGTCGCGCCGACGGCGTATGAGTGGGCCGCCCTGTGGTTCAGCGGCCTGGCCCGCGACGCCGGCTGCCTGCGCCAATTTATGGCCGCCTACGACCCCGCACTGCCGCTGGACGCCGCTTTCTTCTGCCGCGCCATGGCCTTCACCTTCCTCCACGAGTTCGGCGCGGGGATCCTCGCAGAGGTCATGGAGGAACTCCACCACCCCCCCCTCTCATCCATCGCCGAATTGCAAACCCTGCTGTGGGAAACTAAAGCGAAACAGGAAACGTGACATCATACCGTTTGACAGCCAAGAATAACCCAAGATATTTCAAATTTAGCGCAACATAAACATAACGTCTTGGATAAGATACACAGCAAAAAACCCGTGTACCATCCCAGGCAAACGATTCTTCTCGTGAAACGCCCTCGTCACTTTTGCAAGTATGCAGCTTATGAGTATAGTTAGAAGCATGAGCAATGATGAGACCCTGACCCAAGAACAATTGCTCGCAGAGTTGACGGCGCTGCGTCAGCAAATCGCCACATTGGAGGCCGCTCGCGCCAAACTGCGACAGCAGCGGGATGAACTGCGCGAGGAAAACCATCACCAGGAAAAGACACTCCAGTCGCTCAGCTACCACTTCCAAAACAGCCTGGTGCCGATGGTCGGATTACTTTATCTGAAACGACGCAAAATCCAGACGGCGGACTCTGTGGATTGCAAAAGGGTTCTGTCCGACCTCATCAGTCGAGTTTCCGCTACATCGGCAGTCTACCGCCTGTACGCGGATTATGGTTGGGAGGACATCCCATTGACCACCCTCGCGCACCGCGTCATCCGGGAGACGTTACAAACCACCCCCACACCCGCCCCCATCGCCGTGGAAGTCGAAGAATCTCCGGTGCTGATGACGGCGGACCAGGCCAAGAATATGGCTTTAATTTTGAACGAATTGACCCTTAACACGGTCGCCTACGCCTGCACCGGCCCCGGCTGCCACATCGTCGTGACGATTGAGAAGATCAGCGAATGGGTGCGCCTGGAATTTCACGACAACGGGCCGGGATACCCTGAAACCGCGTTGTCGTTAAAGAATGAAGAATCGCTATACCTGGTGCGCATGTTGACCCAAAGTCTCCTCGAAGGAATGTTTTCCCTGTACAACAAACAGGGCGCCGTAAGCGTGCTTCGCTTCAAAATCCGCGAGACGATGGAGAAATAATGCACTGTCCTAAATGTCGCCAGCCCAACTATCGCCCGGATGCGCCTTGTCCGTACTGTGGATTTGAGACCGATCCGGTGCGCCTGGAAGAGCTGACCCACATCCGCTGGCTGCTGCGCGAATTGGAGAGCTGGCACAGGTTGGACATTTCCGCGCCGCTGCTGAAACGCCTCCAAAGCTCCTACGCAGCGCGGCAGCGCGCTCTGGAGATCGAATTAGACCTGCGCCGGCCCCCCTTCACCGCCGAAGAAGCCGCCACTGCCTGGCCGCGCCTTTTCCGCGACAACGTTCTGCTGGAATATTTAGACAGCAAGCGCAGCTACCTTAACCCCATCGCCGTGCGCCCCCTACAAGAGGCGCTGCGTGCACGCCGCGACGACCTCCTCGATGGCCTGGCCGGCTATCTCGCCCCCGCTCCCCCCA
>JAKQHY010000164.1 GCA_029555965.1 Chloroflexota bacterium
GGGCTTCGCATTCCTGGAAATCCCAGGCGAGGTGCGCGAGTACGCGTTGCAAGCCGGTGAAACGATGAAAGTGGATCCTGGTCACATCGCCTGTTTTGAGCCAACCATCCACTATGACATTACCATGGTCAAGGGCCTCACCAACATGTTGTTCGGCGGTGAGGGATTGTTCCTTGCCACGCTGACTGGCCCTGGTCGCATCTGGCTGCAGAGCCTGCCACTCTCCAACCTGGCCGCCAAGCTGGCGAAATATATGCCGGTTAAGAGCGGATAACTCGCCAGGACCAGCTAAGAGCCTTTTGCAGGTGCAACGCACTGCTCTGACGGCGTTGTGTAAGTGCGTTGCACCTTTTTGACAAGGCGTCGTTTGCGGCGCCGGTATGCACTTTAAAATCTTCAACCTGGGGCAGCCCTTTCGTATTCGAACGGACTCCCCGTCCGTGATCGCCAACTCTTTTATTTTTGATTATCGTTGGGGATGACGGACATTTAGCCAACGATAAGGAGTAGAACTTATGGTTAAGATTATTGGCGACACCACCTCTGGTTTCCCGGAAGCGCATGCCAGAGAGTATGACATTCCCATTATTCCCCAGGTGATCAATATTGATGGCGTGTCCTATTTGGAAGGCACTGAGATCGATTATCCTACCTTTTTAACCCGGTTAGCCGCAGCCCGGGAGCTTCCCAAGACGGCCGCGCCGTCCCCGGAACTCTTCGTTGAAATGTTTCGCCGTTTTGCGCCCAGCAAAGAGCCTATCCTGTGTATCTTGCCTTCTGCCATCGTCAGTGGAACCGTGCGCTCGGCTACGGTAGCCCAACAGATGGCCATCGAACAGGGACTGGCCGATCTGGATGTCAGGATCATCGACACGCAGCTCATTGCCAGCCCCGTGGCGACGCTGCTCAAGCTGGCGGCGGAATGGGCCGCTGCGGGTCTGGACGCCGATACCATCGAAGCCCGCGTGCGCGCTATGGCTCAGCGCGGCAAAATCTACTTTTCCGTAGAGACGTTGAAGTACCTGGCCATGGGCGGGCGCATTGGCGGGGCAGCCGCTTTGGTCGGCAGCGCGCTGCAAGTCAAACCTGTGCTGACGTTCAAGGCGGGTCAGATTGAGGCGTTCGAGAAAATCCGCACCCACAGACGCGCTGTAGATCGCCTCAAAGAACTGGTCGTCACACAAATCTCGCGCAACGGCGACGGCTTCTTGAGCATCATGCACGCCGACGTCGCAGACGAAGCGCAGGAATTGGCCGACGAAATGCGCGCCAGATTGGGCCTGGCGGAGGTCCCGATTCTCGCGGTGCCACCGGCCATCGTCACGCATGGCGGGCCGGGTATATTAGGCGTGGGATTCTTTACAAACTGATAGGGGCAAATCCACTGATGAATATTCGTATGCTGGACACTGCGAACCGCCGCGATGTGCGGCGTTTCGTAGAATTTCCATTCACCCTTTACGCAGATTGTCCGCAATGGATGCCGCCACTGGTATCGAGCGTCAAGGCGACGATGGACCGGCGGCGCTATCCGTTCTACCGACATTCGGATGCCGATTTCTTCGTAGCCGAAGATGTCGGCGATGTTGTGGGACGCATCACCGTGCTCGAAAATCGCCGCTACAACGACTACAACCAGCGCAAGGCGGCGTTCTTCTACCATTTTGACGTGATCGATGACGCAGGTGTGGCGCGGGCGCTCTTCGATGCCGCAGCGGATTGGGCTGCGCGACGCAGCCTGACGGTGTTGTACGGGCCGAAGGGCTTTTTGCGTTCGGATGCACCGGGCATCTTGATCGAGGGGTTCGAACATCGCGCGGCGCTCAGTATGCCGTACAACTACGCCTACTATCCGCGCTTGATGGAAGTCAGTGGATTTGAAAAGGAGATCGACTATCTCTCCGGTTACGTTGACAGAGGCCAGGACCTCGACGAACGCTTCTACACGC
>JAKQHY010000173.1 GCA_029555965.1 Chloroflexota bacterium
GATGAGGCTGCTCTCGTCGTGGACGTCGCGCAGCACGCCCGGCACGTTGGTGAGGATGAGCAGCGTCTCGGCCTTGAGCGCGCCGGCCACCGCCGCCGCCGCCCGGTCGCCGTCCACGTTGAGCGCATCGCCCTCGTAGCTGATGGCGTTCGGCGCGATCACCGGCGTGTAGCCCGCATCCAGCAGTAGCTTGAGCAAGGCCACATTGACCCGCTCGATCACGCCGCTGTACTCGCCGCGCAGAATCTTGCGCTTGCCATCCTCGATGATGCGCAGGTGATCCTTGCGCGTCCCCTCCAACAGCCGCCCATCAATGCCGGAAAGTCCCACCGCGTTGACGCCCAACTGCTGCAAGCGCTCCACCAGCAGCTTGTTGATCTTGCCCGCCGTCACCATCACGAAAATCTCCAACGTCTCGCGGTCGGTGTAGCGGCTGCTGTGTCCCGATACCGACGTGACGAAGCGCGGCGGATGTCCCAACTGCTCCGAAATCACATTCGTCTCGTGCGACCCGCCGTGAACCAGCACGATCTGCTGCCCCTGCTTGACCAATTCCGCTACGTCGGCGATGACCGCCTCCGTATCCAACCCCTCGCCCCCTCCGGCTTTGATAACGAGCATAAGTTCCTCCTTTTTCAAGTAGACGGTAGATGGTAGACGGTAGACAGGCCTGTCTACCATCACCGTCTGCTTTTAGTCCGATTCTTCCTCAAACCAATTTCGCCCCAGGGTTTGAAAAAAAGTCCAGGTCCACAGACACGCGATGCCCCAATCGTAGGGCCAACGCCGTACCGCCGGCCAGGTAGCAACGCGAGGCAGAAGGACAACTTCCAACGAAATGCAGCACTTCCCGCATAGACGGTGTGATGGTTTCCCAATGCACCGGCGTCAATGCAACCATATCTGACGCTCCTTTGGACGCACCGCTTGCCCTAATCCCAACAACACACACCATAAGTTGTAACGTCGCCACGGCAGGCGTCGCATCCCCGACTCTTGCACCCATGCGGCAATAACAGAACGACCATAACGTGCAAACAACCACCGCAATTCCTTACGATTTCCGTAGGATAACACCCGTTCGATAATCAAGCTGCTGTGTTGCATAGGGTCAAGCATTTCCAGATCATATTCTTGAAAGCAGGGAACGAGGCTGTAAGGGATACCCCTTCAGTCACAGTTCCCACTATGCCGGCTTGCTCAGTCACATTTGCTTGAATAAAAGGCATACTCCTACCCTCAGTCAGAGGATAAACCCCGTCCACCGTCTACCGTCTACCGTCTACCGATTTCACCATCAACAAACACGGATTTGCTTCATCCCAAAACATCGGGAACTCTTCCAATGGTCTGAAGCCCATCGCCTCATAGAAGAGGCGGGTTTTGGCATACCCTTTGTCGGGATGCGCAGAGCTGAGTGTCTTCACCTGCAAATATTCCACGCCCTGTTGATGCAGATAGGCTTCCACGGCGGAAAGCAGCGCGCGCCCGACGCCCTGGTGATGCATCTCCGGCAGCACGCCGAGGACGTGCAACTCGGCAGCATACGGGTTGTGCAGCCGCACCGTCATAAAACCCACCACACGCCCCTCAGCCCACGCCACGAACGTCGGTAACTCATCCACATCGCGGATGTATTGCGCCGTTGCTTCCTCAATCCCAAACCACTCCGGCAGTGCGCGCAGAATCGGCCCGCACACCGCGCTTTGTCCTAATAAAGGGCCTTCGATGATCATAGTCTGATGGTGTTAGTCTTGTAGTCCGACAGTCGTTAGTCTTGTAGTCCGATAGTCGTTATCCTGAGTCTTGCATCCTGACTTCGGACTATACGACTACAAGACTATAGACTACACCGGGTGCAACCCCGGAAATTCCAGCCCCAGCTTCTCCGGCCAACCGTACATCACGTTCATCGCCTGCGCCGCGCTGCCAGCCGCGCCCTTCATCAGATTGTCAATCGCGGCAATGACGATGGCGCGCCCCCCCGGTTCGTCCAGCACAAAGCCGATGTCGCAGTAATTGGAGCCGGAGAGCAGCTTAGGTTCGGGATAACGATGAATCCCCCGGCTGGCGCGCACCAACCGCACAAACGGCTCGTCGCCGTAGTCCTCGCGGTAGAGCTTCCACAGGTCACGCTCAGCCAGCGCCTTGCCCGCGTCGGTAAGCAGACAGTGACACGTCGCCAGCGCGCCGCGCACGATGTCCACCGAGGTCACGGTGAAGTGGAAGTGCGGGTCAGCCGGGTCAAGCCGCAATTCCTGGATCATCTCCGCGACGTGGCGATGTCCAAACGGCGAGTACGTCCGCACTACGCCCGCCCGCTCCGGGTGATGCGAGGCTTCGGTGGCCTTATTGCCGCCCTCGGACGATCCCACCTTCACCTCGACCACGGCTTCGCGCACCAGGCCCCGCTTGTAGAGCGGCGCAAGCGCGAGAATCGTGACGGTGGCATTGCAGCCGACCCCGCTGATGTATTTCCCGCTCTGCATCTCCGCGCGATGCAATTCCGGCAGCCCGTAGACGAAGCGCGCCAGCCATTCGGGGTGGGGATGCTTGTGCTCGTACCAGCGCTCGTAATCCGCCGGGTTGCGCAAGCGGAAGTCGCCGGACAGGTCTACGATGCGCTCCGCCATCCCCGCGAACTCGTCAATGCGCGCCCAGGCCGTGCCATGCGGCAGCGCGAGGAACAGCAGATCGCACGGCTTCAACTCCGCCAGCCGGCTGAACTTCAAATTGGTGTGCCCCCGCAAATTCGGGTGGACAAAATGCGCAAACTCCCCCGCATACGTCTCCGACGTGATCTGCGCGACCTCCACATTCGGATGAAACAACAACAAACGCAACAATTCCCCTCCGGCATAGCCGGAAGCGCCAACGATAGCAGCTTTTACCATTCGATTCACCTCGTGATAGCGACATTGCTTTCTCACGACGTAAAACGTAAGACGTAAAACGTAAGGCGTAAAACGTAATGAATACCCAAGCAGATCATTACGTTTTACGTTTTACGCATCACGCATCACGCATCACGCCGAGGTTTTCTCTGCAACTTGTAGGACGTACTCCACCATCTTCCCCGCAATATCCACTGTCACCACCTCACTGGCGCCGTGGAATTCCGGGGCGTGGTTGACCTCGTTGACGAGGATGCGCCCATCCTGCGTCTCGAACAAATCCACCGAAACCACGCCGCCGCCCACCGCCTTTGTGGCTTCCCGCGACCAGTGGACGATGTCGTCGGTCAGCGGGCAGACGACGGGCGCGCCGCCCCGCGCCGTGTTCGTGATCCAGTGGTCGGACTGGCGGTAGATGGCGTAGATGACCTCATCGCCCACCACCATCGTGCGGATGTCGCGCCCCGGCTTTTCGACGTACTCCTGGATGTAAATGACGTTGTGCTGGTAGCCGCCAAGCGTCGCCTTGTGTTCCAGGAGAGCCTCGGCGGCGTCGCGGTCATTGACGCGCGCCAGCAGCCGCCCCCACGATCCGAACAGCGGCTTGAGCACCACCGGATAGCCCAGCGCCTCGATGGCTTCTAGCGCCGCCTCCGGCGACAACGCCATCACCGTGCGCGGAGACGGAATCCCCACCTCAATCAGCGCCGCGCTGGTGAGATACTTGTCGCCGCACGTCGCCACCGTCTTGTGCGGGCTGATGCACGGGATGCCCGCGCCTTCCAGCCAGCGCGTGACGTAGTAGGCTTCCGTGTGGCTCACGCAGCGGATCAGCGCCGCGTCGTAGTCCCCCGGTCCCGGCCCGCCGACCTCAAAGCGCACCTCGCGCGGGTCAATCCGATCCCAGGTCACGCCGCGTTCATCCAGCGCCGCCGTAATCAACTTCTCTTCCACCCGCTTGCGGGAATAAAAGACAGCAATTTTCATCTGAACCTCATCAGGCGAGTGAGGAATTAGGAATTAGGAATTAGGAGTTAGGAATGGAACAGCTCGCAACTCCTCACTCCTAACTCCTCACTCCTAACTCCTAACTCGCTACTCGCTACTCGCCCCAGTCTTCCTTCACTTCCGGCGCCAGGTCTACCTCAAGCGGGTCAACGCCAACAACTTCCAATTCCACGCCACAATCCGGGCACACGACGATTTCGCCTTCTTCAATGCCGTCTTCCAATTCCAACTCGGCTGCACATTCGGGACATTCTACAGTTTGCATGATATTATCTCCTTCGCTTTTAGAAATGGGTAATGGGTAATGGGTAATGGGTAAGAAGTAATGCTATCTGGCACTCATTACTCATTACTCATTACTTTCTACTTCTCAAAGTACAAAAAAAGCCAGCCCCCACCTGGGACTGGCCTTTTCTTTGTTAAATTCCTGCGGTAACTACGCCAAACAAAGCCGACCCAGATGGTCTGGTTCGACGTTCTTACGAGGGCGACGGATTTGCTTGATTACCTTCATATTCTGCCATTGAATTCTACAACTAAATTAGCTTGTAAAATATCACAAAGGCAGGAATTGTCAAATGACACCCCGGTTATGTGACATTCATCTGACTACGCAGTTGCCCGCACCCGGCAGCGATCTGCGCGCCGCGCCGTTGGCGCATGGTGTGCGGGATGCCGGCGCGATCCAGGGCCACCGTAAACGCTTCGATGGCTTCTGGCGACGAGGGCTGTGCGGCAAAATCCGGCGTGGGGTTGATCTGAATCAGGTTGATGTGCGCCGGGATGTCCCCCACCCGCGCCGCCAACGCCGCGACTTGTTCCGGCGTATCGGTGACGCCGCCGATGAGCACCCATTCCAGCAGTACGCGCCGCCGGGTTTTGGTGGTGTAACGTCGGAGCGCGGCAAACAGCTCATCCAGCGGATAGCGCCGGTTGATGGGCATGAGCGCGCTGCGCGCGTCGTCGGTGGCAGCGTGGAGTGAGACGGCCAGGTTGACGCGCAATCCTTCGTCCGCCAAGCGATCAATCCCAGGAACGATGCCGGCCGTGCTCAGCGTGATGCGCCGCTCGACGAAGCCCCAGCCGCGCGGGTCGCACAGCCGCCGGATCGCGGCGAGGGTGTTCTCGTAGTTCAGCAGCGGCTCGCCCATCCCCATCAGCACGAAGTTGGAGAGAGACTCACCGCGCGCGAGCAGTTCCCGCTGCACGCCCATCACTTGCGCGACGATCTCGCCGCTGGTCAACTGCCGCACGAAGCCCATCTGCCCGGTGGCGCAGAACGTGCAGCCACACGCACACCCCACCTGCGTCGAGATGCACGCGCTGCGCCGTTCGACTTCGCTCACGGCAAGCCGACGACGATATTGCATCAACACGACTTCGATCTGCGCGCCGTCGCTCAGTTGCAGCAAGTCTTTCCTCGCGCCGTCGGACGATTCCTGCCGGGCGATCCGCGCGGGCAGCGCGAGTGAGAATTCGTCTGCCAGCCGCGCACGCACCGAAGGCGGCAGCGCAGTAACCTGCTCAAAGTCGCCAATCCCCTGCCGGTAGACAGCCCGCCACACCTCCCGCGTCCATTCGCGCGACTCGCCCCATTCAGACAAGCGCACTTCCAGGTCGGTAAAATCAAGATTGTAGAGACTGGCGTTCAGTGAATCCATTTTGGCGGCGGAGTTCACAACAGGCAGTCCATTAAAATCCGTTCAATCCGTTGAACAAACGATCACCGCGCGTCGGCCGACACTCGATGCACGTCCCGCACCGCCAGCAATCTCCCTCCCAGGTTAGGCAGCAGATACAAGACCACGTCCGGCGCTTGCGCAAAACGAAAGCCCATGTACAGGCCCAGGATGCCGTCGCGTTCCACCACCTCAATCTCGCTCCACGGAATCCACAGCGGCGCGTGCCCGACTCGAAACAGCGGCATGACGGCCAGATACAGCCCTGCGGGGTCTGCGCCAAGGGTCAGAACGCTGCGATAGTTCACGAATCCTAGCCGCCCACCGCGCCACGTCCAAGTCTGACCCGTGAAGGGTTCAACCGCGCGATAGAACGACGCCAGACGCCCCCATCCGCCCAGCCGGGAAAGCAGCCACACCACAAAACACCAGAAGGGGATGAAGATGAGCGGAAATGCCATCACAATCAGCAAAATAAACAGAAGTGAAACCGAATTGTCAGGTTGCATACATCATTTCTCCTCCAAAAATAGCAAAATCCCTAACTCACAAAATCAGCAAATCACAAAATCTTTGTCCGCTCAACCCCTTCTGAATCTTATGCGCCAGCGCCAACGCTCGTTCCGGCGCGTCGCCGACGTAATCGCGGGCGTCCAGGGCCGCGCGGATGTCGTCGGCAGACAAATGCGCCAGCAGGCGCGCGTCTCCCGCCAGCAAGTCGGCCAGCGGATTGAGACGCCCGGACTCCACCTGGCCCCATGCCTGCATAGCGACTTCGCGCAGGACTTCGTGCATCTCCTGGCGGTCGGCGCCGGCCTTGACAAGGCGCATGAGCAACGGTTCGATCCCGGCAAACGGGCCATAAGTCGCCAGATTGCGGGCGATGGCGGCCTCGTTGACACGCAGGTCGCGCACGAGGCGTAGGCTCACGCTCAACAGTTCGTCCGCCGTGAGGAATGCCTCTGGCAAGATAATACGCCGGTTGGCTGAGTCGTCAAGCGTGCGTTCGAGCAGCGAGTGCGCGGCATCGTCCCAGGCGACGCGCGGCAGTTGGACGAGGTAGCGCGCCAGGCTGTCCACGTTCTCCGCGCGGATAGGGTTGCGCTTGAAAGGCATCGCCGACGAGCCGACCTGCTTCGATCCAAACGGCTCCGCCCACTCGCCGATGGCCGGCGTCTGCAAAATACGCAAATCGAAGGCGAAGCGGTAGAGCGTAGCTCCCAATCCGGCGAGCGCGTTCAGCATGGTGAACTCCTGGCGGCGCGGGTAAGTCTGGTTGGCAATGGCCCACGCGGGCAAGCCGAGGTCAGTCATCACCTCCGCCTCGAACTGCGCGGGCGTGGTCTGCCCGGCCAGCAGCAGTTGATACGAAGCCGACGTCCCCACCGCGCCCTTGAAGCCCTTGCCGCGCCACTCCGCGCGCGCGCGGGTCAGGTCGGCGCGATCCGCCAGCAGGTCTTGCGCGTAGGCCGCCAACCGGTAGCCGAGCGTGGTTGGTTCGGCCGGCTGGATGTGGGTGAAGCCCATGCAGGGCGTCGCCGCCCACCGCTCGATTTGCGCGGCGAAGGCCAGCAGCAGCGCGTCCACCTGCTTGAGAAGCAAATCCAGCGCGTCGCGGACTTGCAGCGCGGTGGCGTTGTCGCGCACGTCCATCGAGGTCGCGCCCAGGTGGATGATCGCGCCGCCCACCGGGCACTGCTCGGCAAAGGCGCGGATTTCGGCCATCACGTCGTGGTGGATTTCCGCCTCAATGGCCTGCGAGCGCGCGAAGTCCACGGCTTCGGCGTGACCTTCCAGGTCGGCGACCTGCTCCGGCGTGACCAGCCCGTAGCGGCTTTGCACGCGCGCCAGCGCCACCCAGATACGGCGATACAGACGGCGCGCTGCAATCTCACTCCAAATCTCCCGCATCTCCGGCGAGCCATAGCGCCAGGTGAACGGGGAAACGTAAGGATCAGGATTCTTTTGCATTTCAGACCTCCCTTGAAAATGGGGATTGGGGATTGGGGATTAGGGATTGGGGCGTGGCCCAATCCCTAATCCCTAGTCCCCACCCCCCTTCTAGCAGTGCAACTTACAGCGGTGACGATGAGCAACAGGATGAGCGGGATCACCGGCAGGCGGAAACGAATCTGGCTGATCGGGCCGGGGATGAAGGTCACGTAGAAAATGACGGCCAGCAGGAATAGTGACAGCAGGCGCGGGCGCAATCGCCACGCTCCCACCGCCGCCAGGACGCCTCCGAGCGCGTACATCGCCCCCCACCCGGCCCACAAACCGAGCGCCAGCGGGGGGAGCGCGCGCCAGCGTTCACCTACAACCTGATCCCATGCAGCAGCCACCTGTCCTTGCGCCAGCGACTTGAGCGCCGCGCCGAAAACGTCGCCCGGCACGGCCAACGCCTCCCAGGATTGCCCGGTAAGGTGAGTATACCAGAATTTATGCTCCTGCGGGACAAACGACCAGAGCCACCAGCGCGTGTGGCTGACCAGAAACGCCATCGGATGCGCGCGGAGCAGCTTGCCGGTCACGGCCTTGAGCTGCTGCAAGCGCGCGTCGCGGGCGCGGGTGGAAAGGGTCGCTTCGGGAACCGACTCCCAACCGTAGCGCACCGCCGTCTCTCCGACGATTTCCGCGTACAGTTCCTCCCAACGGGTTGACCAGGGCGCAACGGCCTCGCCGCGCAGGCGCGCCAGCATCGCCACCGCGCTGACGTGCGCCAGGTTGTCGTCAAACGTGCGCGTGTAGAACCATTCCCCGAAGACGACGCGGTTGCGAATGAACCAGGGCGCCAGCATCACACCGATGACCCCGGCCATCAACGCCGCGCCGCGCCACCAGCGCCGCCGCCCCGTGGTGACGCCGTGAATCAGGATTAGCAGCAGCGCCAGGGGCAGGAATTGGATGTTGGGTTTGCACAAAATCGCGCAGCCGAACGCCACGCCGCAGCGGAGCGCGTCACGGTCGCGCCCGCGCAAAATGTAGCGGGCGAACATCCAGACGGCGGTGGTGAGCAGGAAACCGAACAGAATCTCGGTCAGCAATTCGTTGCAGAAACGCCACGAGGACGGGTTGAGCGCGTACAGCAACCCCGTCAGCCGACCGACGCGCTGCCCACCCAGGCAACAGCCCAGGCGAAAGGCGACGATGACCGTCAGGGCGTCTATCAAGATGTGGATAAGCGCGACAAAATCGGGCGCGGGGCCGGCGATGGCATAATTGGCCGCCACAAACAGCGGGTAAAGGGGGGCGCGCACGTTGTCGGCGCGCAAGGGCGGTTCGGTATTCATCGAGTAAACGCCGTGCTCCAGCAGATTGCGCGCCAGCCAATGATAGCCTTGCGCGTCCACGTGCGTGAACTGCATCCCGTGCGGCGCCGTGGCAAAATACCAGCCGCGCACGCCCACCGCCAGCAAAAGCAGCAGGAGCGGCGTCCACAGCCGGCGCAGCCGCGCAGGGCGTGGAGGAGAAGGAAGGATATTTTCATCCATCATTGAACATCTATCATGATACGTGCAATGCATGCAGTATAACATAATCAGACCCTACGCAAACGAATGGGAATTTACCGCAAAAGCACGCAGAGTTCGCACTTGTTAAGTCAAACCTAAAAACCTTTGCGCTCTTGGTGCCCTTCGTGGTTTTTCAGGAGTGTTAGGGATGAAGCATAAGCCTTGTCTTTATCACGCCCATTAGTACAATGAAAGTTATCCCTCAACCTCGCACTAAACTAAAACCTATCCGAAAATTCTTTTTAAACGGTGACTTGCTCCTAAAGGCGCAGTTTGAGGGGGTGTTTTTTCGTGGGCGGGCTACGCCCGCCCACGAAAAAACATCCTTCTGAAAGCGGCTTTAGCCACAAACCTCGCCATGTAACGTTTCGTCGTCATAATTTTCGGATAGGTTATAAATCGTTTGTTAATAAGGAGGGCCGGACATGGCTGAAGCGGAAACAGGGGTGCAGCGCACGCCGAAGGCGTCGCGCGGCAGTGAGGTGTTGGGCCAGGCATTGGCGTGTCTGGCCGATTGGCCGACCTGGGTGGCAGTCGCCGTCTTGCTGCTCAATGACCATTGGCTCAAGGCGACATTTCCTTCGTGGTGGACGGGCAAGGCGAGCGATTTCGCCGGGTTGTATTTCTTCCCATTCCTGATTCTGGCGGGACTTGGTGGGCTGGAATGGATGTGCGCGCGTTGGCTACACCGGCGCTTCCATTCGCCGCGGCGCGCAATGGGGCTGGCGTTGGCCTTGACCGTGGTATGGTTTGGGGCGTTGAAACTTTCTCCATGGACGCAGCGGCCGGCCCTGGCGGTGTTGGAGCGCGTGGTGGGCGGCCCCCGACGCATCGTTGCCGACCCGACGGATTTGATCGCCCTGGGAATGTTGGCCTTCACCTGGCTCCGGTGGCGGGTCATAGCGCAACGCTGCGCGGCGCAATCTCCGGCCCGGACGTCGCGCAGCAGCCGACGGTGGCAGCAGATAGCGCTGGCAACCGCCACGCTGGCGGCGCTGGCAACGACGCCGCCACCGCCGCAAATCAACTTCGGCGGAGCAATGGACGTCGCCATAGACGCGGCCAATCCTGACGTGCTTTACGCCAGTCTTGCAAAACAAAGAATTTTGAGTTGCAAAGATTCATTTGAAATAATAGACTGGGGTTATTGTGAGGTAGAAACCTCTGACCGGCGGGTAGAAACCTATCGCAGCGAGAATGGCGGGCGCACCTGGACGCTTTACACCGAAGTCGGCGGCTATCTGTGGGTCGATCCGCACACGCCGGGCAGATTGTTTGTGTTGAGCCACGACGGGCTATATCGCGTCGAAGCCGGACAGTCACGCCGTCTGGACTTGCCGCTACAGATGAACTTTTTCCCGGATCATTATCGAGAAGCAGCATTGCAGGCCAACCCGCACCGCCTAGCCTTTGACCCAACGACCCCGGATGTCTTGTACGTCGCGGAAGGCGCCACGATCCACGTCAGCCGCGACGGAGGAGAAACCTGGACGGCAATCGAGGCCCGGCATGGGGCGCTTGAATCGGAGGACGGAAAGACCTATACGGTCGTTCCTCTGGGCGACTCCCGCCCAAATCAACTCTATGCGCTAACCGTTGCCCCTTCTGCCCCCCAGGTGCTGTATGCGGCTAACGAAAAGATCGTTCTGCACAGCGAAGACGGAGGACAGCTCTGGTTTTACAGCCGGCAGCCGTTCGGCTGGGCCATCAATGCCCTGGTCGTGCATCCACAAACGCCGAACGTCGTCTATGCAGCAGTCGCCTACCAGATCTGGCGTTCGGTGGATGGCGCCGATACCTGGAAGATGGTCTATCAGTCGCCTCTGCCGGTGCTGGCGCTTGCGATTCACCCGGCAGACCCCAATGTGCTCTACGCCGGAACCTATACTGCCGGAGATGGCGGCGGCAAAATGCTGTTCAGCGACGACGGTGGGGATACGTGGACGGTGTTGGACGCGCAAGGCGGGCCGGGGTTGGCAATCAGCCCGGTTGCGCCGTACCGAGCGGTGACAGCGCTAGGGCCGCGCGGCGTCGCCATCCAGGATGGATTGCCTCTTCCGACGACAGCGCCGACTGCCACCGTTGGTCTTGTGCCGCGTATCGTCTACGCAGACGTGCTTGCGGTCGCGCCTGACGATCCGGCTACCATGATCGCATGGGTACAGTCCCCGCCGACGTTGGCGCGCAGCACGGACGGCGGCCAGCATTGGTCGGCGCGGGCCGTGCCAGAGCTGGCAGAGGACGTCCCGCTGACTCTGGCTGCGTCGGAGGGAGCGGGAACGGCGCTCGCGCCGGGGCGTCAGGCGATTTATCGTTTCCACTGGGAGCCGCACGGCGTAACGGTGGAGACACTGCCGCTGCCGCCCACCCTGCACGACGCGCGTCCGGCGTCTTCCAGCCGCCCACTGCTGTACCTTCCCGGCGCGGGGCGCTGGCTGTTGGCCGCCCCGGAGGGAATCGCCTACAGCGACGACGACGGCCAGACATGGGCCTCGGCAGAGCTTTCCGCCAGCCTCGTCATCACGCCCGGCGTGCTTACTGCGACCCTGGGCTGGCCGGCGGCGCTGGTTGCGGCGACGCCTACCTCCGGCAGTGTTTCGCCGGTTTACGCAGCGGTGGCAGTAGAGGGCGCGCTCACGTCCACCCAGGCCATCTTGCGCAGCGACGACAGCGGCAAGACGTGGGCTTTGCGCACGCAGTTGACGCCGCCGCTGTTGAAGGCGTTGGCAGTGCATCCTGACGACCCCAATTTCGTCTACGGCGGCGGCGCGGGCATCTACCAATCCGGCGACGGCGGCGCAACGTGGCAATTGCTTCACCCCGGGGTGACGGTGCGCGCGTTGGCGGTCGCCGGGCGGCAGATATGGGCCGGCACGGATGCAGGGATGTTGCGCAGCGACGATGGCGGCGTCACCTGGGTCGTCGCCTATCCGGCGCCGCAGGTCAACGGCCCGGCAGCCTTCCTGGATGTATCACTCGGGCCGGATGCGGTCACGCTGTTGGCGCGCCCCACGTGGGCCACAGCGCCGCTGCCCTACTCCGACCCGGTGACGCCGCGCCCCCGGTATGACCTGCGCGCGGGCTGGCAGACTTTCACCGAAGGATTACCGATCTTCTTCGAGTATAACTCCAAGGATTAGGAATGCGCAAACTAAAAGGTTGGGGCCATGGGTTGCTGGTCTTGTTCGTGCTGGCCTGCTGCGTGGCATGTAGGTCTACCGCCCAACGCCGACGCAATACGCCGGCGCCGGTAGCGCCATTCCCCGATGTCCAGGGGACGCCGGTAGCCTGGGAGCTGAACGAAATCCCAGAAGTGTCGCCGGAGTGGAGCGAGTTGGCGATCACCCGTCTGGCGCGGCCTGGAGCGAAGGCGGAAGCAGTGGGGGACGTTGCCATCCACGCGATGACGCGCCAGGGCGACGCGCTGTGGATCGCCACGGACGCCGGGCTGCTGCATCTGAATCCAACCACTCTGATTTACGACCACATCACGACCGCCGATGGGTTAGGCGGCGCGCAAGTGGCCGCCGTCGCCGTCGCGGAGGATGGCGGGGTGTGGGCGGCGACATCCGGCGGGTTGAGCACCCAGGCGCCGGGGGCGGCGTGGATCAATTACACCGCGCAAAACACCGGCGGGGACTTGCCGGAGGGGGCGCTCACCGCAGTGTTGCCGTTCCAGGGAAAAGTTTGGGTTGGCACAGAGCGCGGGGCGCGGGTGTTCACGCCGGAGAGCGGCGGTATGTGGCAGGCTCCGGCCAACATCCCGGCGGCGCGTGTTTTGGCGTTGACGCCCGGGCCAAATGCCGATGTGTGGGTCGTTACTTCTGAGGGAACTTATCGCGTCACAGACAACGTCATCGAGAAAATCAGTAAAATGTGGGCGCCGTCGGCGCTGGCGCGCAATGCGCAGGGCTGGCTGTGGGTGGCGCAAGAGGGATATCCCACGTTAATCAAACCGGGGGCCGAGTGGGAGTATCTGCAAGGTGGGCCAGAGGCATTGCGGCGCGACGTAATTGCGCTCGCGCCGGGCCATGCGCCGGAACGGGTGTGGATCGCAGCGCGGAGCGCGCTGGGGCGCTACCAACAACATCAATCCCAGGGAACGCTGTGGCAAACTCTGGCGCCGCCGGCAGCGCTGAATCCGGCAGCGGTTACCACCTTGGCCCTGGATGGACGCAGCGATGTATGGATCGGCACGACCTCCGAGCTGTGGCGGTATCGTGAGTCGTGGGAACGCCTGTTTAGCGAATCTCCGCCACCCTTTAATCCCTATATTTCTTTTAAAGTGACTCTTGACGGTCGGGGACACCTCTGGGTGGTTCCAGGCCTATGGTGTTTTGATGGTCAGACCTGGCAGAGTTATCAGAGCAAGGCAAACGTGGCCCAGAAATCGTCCACCGTGCTGGTGCTTGGCGACGGAGCTGACGGCGTCTGGGCCATTCAAGGGCCGGGAGCCGCCAGTCACTTTGACGGCGACACCTGGCGCAGCAGCGTTTATGAGGGCGAGTCGCTCAGTTGTGCGACCAATGCAGCCGCGTTGGATGCAGCCCGAAATAGCCTGTGGATAGGGAGCGCCTGTGGTCTGACGCGCGTCACCTGGGATGCCGCCTACACTTCCTTCAAGTGGCATACCTTTGAAGCGCTGCGCGATATTGAGATCAGTGGCGTGGCGATTCGCAAGGATGGCAGCGTGTGGGTTGCCGCCGGACGTTGGGGCTTGCTGCAATATCGAGACGGCGATTGGACGGTATATGACCGACAGCGGATCACGCGACTTGTGCAAGATGCTGAGGGAAGCCTATGGATGTTAAGAGCCTATCAACTGGTGCGCTTCGATGGGCAACGCTGGGAAGCCTACCCCGAAATCAAAGACATCCGACGCTTGCTGCCGGATCAAGTCGGCGGTCTGTGGGTGTTGCACAACAATGAGGGCCTTTCCTATTTGCGTCACGGAGCGCGCTGGCTGTATACCCCGGCGGATGGCCTGCCCAACCCAATCAGCGACATTGCCCTCAATTCTGTGGATCAGCGGCTCTGGTTGGTTTCCAGCCAAAGCACCTTTTTCCGCCTCGATGGGCCGCGTTGGGAGCGAATTCAACTACCGTGACAAGGCTTTCTCATACAAGATTAACCCCTCGCCCATCACCGTAGTTTCTCCAACCTGCCGGAATCCATAGCCCTCGTAATATTGGCGCAGGCCCTGAATCGCCTTCCCACAATCCAGCCGGAGAAAGTCTTTGCCCTGGGCGCGGCAATACGCTTCAATGACGGCTAACACTTGTTCGCCCTTGCGCTGTCCCGCCCACTTCCGAGAAATGGTAAACGAATGAATGTAACCGGCCTTGTCCATCCGATGTCCCCAAAAAAGCTCATCCTGCCATTGAAGCCGGAAACAGCCGATCGCCTCTGCGTCCTGGTAAACCAGATAGAATTCATCCCGGTCAAATCCTTCTTGAATCCAATGGCGAAATAACGGCGGGGGATCGATCCAATCCTGCCAATAGTCAATCCCCCGTTCTCGAAGCCACAAGGCGGCCTCTTTCAAGAATCGCAGAACCGTCGGTAGATCATCGGGATGGGTTTGAGCAAAGTGAATATCCATTGGCATCTCACAAAAAATTCAGGGCGCAGATAAACGCGGATTCACGCAGGTAACTTTTAAAAAATCAGCGTTCATCCGCGTTCATCTGCGTCCCACAGCTCCTTACAGCCGATTGAGGAAAAACCTGATAGCTATCGCCCCTCGACTTCTTGCTTCCGATTAAACCGCGAGGCGCGCACAATGGGAAGCAGCGCGCCGACGGCGCCGCCGCCAAACGCGACAATCGCCAACAAAATGCCGAAGACGAGCAGGGGCGGAGCGGCGATACCGAGGATGCCCAACAGCAATCCCAGGGCAAAGAGGACGACGGCGACGATGGCTGTGATCAGGGCGGCCCGCTGCGCGCGCTGCATCGAGGCGCGGCGCGCGCCGGTGATTTTCCCCGTCAGCCCGTTGATCAACACCGGTTGCGGGGCGCTCTCGTCGTCAAGGTAATAGGAGGCATAGACCGGCAAGAGCAGCAGCGTCCAGTTCGTCTGCGTGTACTTGGGCGACCAGCGGAATTTTTGGATGTGATCGGATTGGGCAGCCTGCCGGCACTCCTCGGCGGCGGCGGCCTGGAAATTAGGCGTGGCGTCGGGCCAGGCGGCGGACGGCGCGCGGTCAGGCAAGCGCACCAGGGCGTCGCTGAGCGCGTTGGCGGCGTAGGGCCGCACGTTTGTCAGGGGATACGTTCCCAATGCGCGTTCCAATGCAGGATGATCTTCCAACGCAGGCGCGACGACGTTGTCGTAGTGACGTTCCAGGCGCCCCACACGCGATTCCCAACGCACCTGGTCTTTGTGGATTTCTTCCGTTCGCCAGCCGCCGCCGTCGGCGTAGCGTTCCCGGTGACTGACGACCTGGTAGTTGAAGCCAACCTCCGCGCTCCACTCCGCCGTTACGTTCCCATCCACCAGCCACAGGGGCAGATACAGCGGTTGCACCCGCGCGCGCAAAGCGTCGCCGTTAAGGTCGCGCGGTGCGTAGGGGATGCCGCCGGCGAAAGTTTCCACACTGAGGTTCAGAGTGGCCGCATCCACCGCAAAGGGCAACCATTGTTCCGGCGGAAGCCGATAAGGCAACTGCGCGGCGGCTTCGCCTAGCGGCGTCAAGTCGGCCTGGAAGCAGTGCGGGCAACGGATGTCCGCCTTATCCGGCGGCGCAAAGTAGCGCCAATCGCAGTGCGGGCAACGGACACTTTCCAACGCGACGCCCCACGCCGAGGGCGCCGGCGGGTTGGATTCTTGAGGTACGGTTGAGTCAGACATCACCCATCTCCTTTGCTTTCCCGTAAGTGCCCACCGCAAAAGCGCCGCCGGCAACCAAAGCGACCAGAGCAACGATGAGCACGATAGGCCCTGCCGGGGGTACTCCCACCAGCAGCAACAAGCCGAGCAGCCCCAGCAAGACGCCGGGCGCGACCATTGCGGCAATCGCCAGCCAGACTTTCGGCCAGTCCACCGGGCGCTGACCTGCCACCGTCCCCGTCTGCCCGTTGACCATCACCTGGTACGTCGCGTCCTCGTACTTGTACGTAGAAACGTAAAGCGGCGCGAGGATGTAGCGCCAGCTTTCGTCCTGGAAGTTCAGGGACATGCTGAAGTTGCGAATCTGCGAGGTGCTGGCCTGACCGCGACACGTCTCGCGCGTCTGCGCGCGCATCTCCTCGCGGCCGGCGGCCCAGGCGGCTTGCAGGGGGACATCGTAAGCCTGCGCCATCAACCCGGCCAGATACTTGGGGTCGTAAGGGGTCAGTTGCGCCGTTCGGTAATCCTTGAGGCGCTTCAGCAGCACGTTGCTCAAGCGCGTCGTGCCGGAGACCAGCAAGTCGTCGAAGACCCGTTGCGCGTGACCCGACTCCCAGCGCCAGACGGTAACGGTGCGTGTGTGTCGGTTGCCTTTACTGTCGCGATACGATTCCGTCTTCTGGTGGCCGACTTCGGCCTTCCAGTCGGCCTCGGTGAGGGCGTCGAGCGTCCAGAACGGCACGTAGATGGCGCTGAAGCGCGCCATACTTGCCAGATCGCGCAGGGATTTGGGCGTCATCCAACTGCTGCCGAGCCACGCCCGCACATACTGGGTACATACGGCGTCCGTGATCTGGAAGGGGATCAGGAAACGCGGGCGCAAGTTGTCCTGCGGCGCATCCTGCTGCACCACCCGGTTCGATCCGCAAAACGGGCAGGTGTGCGTCAACTCACCCGCAGGGAGCGTGGTGCGCGCGCTGCAATTCTGGCAGGCGATTTCCTTGCGGGCCTCGCCCCAGCCGCGCGCAGCAGCGACTTCCATCGTCGCTACTGTGAACTCAAATTCTTCAGCCCCCTTCCCCACGATGGATTTGGGCGGCGGCTCGTAGTACCCACAATGCGAGCAGCGCAGGCCGCCGTCGCTCACGCTGTAAGCGGTCGTGGCCTGGCACTGCGGGCACTTGAACTCGGCGACTTCAGGCTGCGCCGTGGCTTCAACGGGCGCCGGCATGTAGACTTCAATGCCGGGGATCGCGGAAGGCGTGGGGACAAATCCCGCTGGTGGAAATTCGGTCATGGACTTCTCCTTTCTGACAAGCTTACCCCATTGAGTATAAGCACTGACAGAGAGTAGTCAACTTCCCGTTTGACAAACCCTCCCGACAGTAGATAATGACCTTGTCATGGAACCACTATCCTTAAGCACTAACCCGGTACAGATCATTGAAACTCCGGCCGCTTTGCAAGAAGCGGTCGCGCAGTTGGAACGCGAACCACGCATTGCGGTAGATACGGAATCGAACAGCCTCTACGCCTATCAAGAACAGGTCTGCCTGATTCAAATTTCCATCCCCAGCATCAACTATTTGATCGATCCCCTGGCCGTGAAAGACCTCAGCACCCTGGGGCCGCTTTTTGCCGGTCCAAACATCGAGAAAATCTTCCACGCCGCCGACTATGATCTGGTGGGGTTGAGCCGCGACTATGGCTTCTCGTGTGCGGCGCTGTTCGATACGATGTGGGCGGCGCGCATTCTGGGCTGGCCGCACGTAGGCCTCGCCGATGTGCTGGCAACCCACTTCAACGTGCGCGTCAACAAGCGCTTTCAGCGTTACGACTGGGGACAGCGCCCGCTCGATGCCGACGCGCTGCGCTACGCCTGGATGGACAGCCATTACTTGATCAAACTGCGGGACATCCAATACCAGGAACTGGTCGCCAAAGAGCGGTGGGAAGAAGCCGTTGAAATCTTCGCCTATCTGAGCAACGCCGCCGCCCCCCACAACAACAACCACGAAGACCACTTCTGGCGCATCAAAGGGGTCCACGATCTGAACGTCCCCGAACAGAAGATTTTATATCAACTGTATCTGTGGCGCGAAACCATGGCGGCGAAACTCAATCGGCCCACCGTCAAGATCGTCTCCGACAATCGCTTGATTTCCCTGGCCCGGATTCAACCCCATCATCACGAAGAACTGTATGCCGCCGGGTTGACGTCTTACCAGGTGCAGCGCTTCGGCAGCGGGCTGCTCAAAGCGCTGCACACCAAAACCCAGACTTTACCGTCCTATCCCACTCAGGAACGCCCGGCGCAGGAAATGCTGGAACGCTACAACGCCCTCAAAGCCTGGCGCAAAGATGTGGCATTAGGGCGCGGGGTGGATTGCGACGTGATTCTGCCCAACGCCGCCCTGTGGGACATCGCCCGCAACCGGCCCACCTGCCCGGAGGATCTGCTGCGCGTCCCCGGCATCGGCCCGTGGCGGCAAAAAACCTACGGCCCGGCTATTCTCACACTCCTGTCCACTCTTTAAGAAGTCAAAGGGATCAGGGATTGGGGATGAGGAATTGGGAAGGCCCAATCCCTAATCCCTGATCCCATCCCTATTTTCAGGGAGGAAACCTATGAAAATCACTTTTCTGGGCGGCGTCGGCACCGTCACCGGCTCAACCTACCTGGTGCGGATCAACAAACGCAACATCCTGATTGAATGTGGCTCCTATCAGGGCAAGCGCGACAAAATGTACAAGCGCGACAACAAATTCGACTTCGACATCCACCGCCTGAACGCCGTTATCCTATCCCACGCCCACATTGACCACTCCGGCAACCTGCCCAACCTCGTCAAACACGGCTACGATGGGCCAATTTACGCCACGCACGCCACCTACGACCTCTGCACCGCCATGCTGCCGGACTCCGGTCGCATCCACGAATACGACATCGCCTACGCCAACAAGAAGCGCGCGCGCCAGGGACTGCCGCCGATGGAGCCGCTGTACACGGAGGCCGATGCCCTGCGCAGCCTGCGCTATTTCGTCGGCGCGAGTTATCACGTGCCGGTGAGACTGGGACGCAGTATCCACCTGACCTTCCTCGACGCCGGGCACATCCTCGGCTCCGCCATGGTGTTGTTAGAAGCCGAGGAAAACGGCGTCCCGGTGAAGCTGCTCTTCAGCGGCGACCTAGGCCAGCCGGACCTGCCCATTGTGCGTAATCCAGAGCCGCTGCCGCCGGTGGACTATTTGATGGTCGAAAGCACCTACGGCAACCGCACGCATCCCCCCATCGAGGATATCCAGCAACAGTTGGCCGACATCGTCACCAAAGTAGCTGAGCGCGGCGGGCGCATCGTCATCCCCGCCTTTGCCGTGGGCCGCACGCAGGAGATTGTCTACGACCTGCACCAACTGACGCTCGCTAACCGCATCCCCGATATCCCCATCTACGTGGACAGCCCCCTGGCCCTCAATGTCACCGAAATTTTCCGCCGCCACCCGGACTGTTACGATCAAGAGACCTTGACGTTTATGGCAAAAAACAATGGGACGGATCCCTTTGGATTTTCCCGTCTGCGGTATGTGCGCGGAGCGGAAGAATCAAAAGCGCTCAACGACGTGACCGAACCCATTATCATCATCAGCGCGTCGGGCATGGCCGAAGCCGGGCGGGTGCAGCACCACCTCAAGCACAGCATCCCCGATCCCAAGAACGCCGTCCTCATCACCGGCTGGCAGGCGCCCTACACTCTGGGGCGGCAGATCATGGAAGGCGCTGAAGAAGTGCGCATCTTCGGCGAGTCGTTCCCTTTGCGCGCCGAAGTCCACACCCTCTTCGGCTACAGCGCGCACGCCGACCGGGAGGACTTGCTGAACTGGCTGGCGCCGCAAGCACAGACTGTCAAAAACGCCTTCGTCGTCCACGGCGAGCCGGACAGCGCCCAAGCATTGGCATCGGCCATGACCACCCAGGGCTACCGCAATGTCGGGATTCCCCAACGCAAGGACAAGTTTACTTCATGACTCCTGAACCCTTTCCCTGGCCCCAGGGCCAACGTTGCGCCGTCTCACTGACCTACGACGACGGGCTGCCTGTCCACTATGAAGTGGTCGCCCCATTGTTGGAAGACGCGGGGCTGCGCGCCACATTCTACGTGATGGGCACGGTCGCGCGCCATGCGCCTGAACGCTGGCGCGCGCTGGCGGCCGCCGGCCACGAACTCGGCAGTCACAGCCTTTTTCATCCGTGCCGCCGCGAACCGCCGGAGAACTACGCCTGGCTCCCGCCCTACTATGACCTCTGCGACTACACCCCCGAACGCTGGGGCGCGGAACTGGACGTCGCCAATCTGGTGCTGCATCTCATAGACGGTAAAACCGAGCGCACGTTCGGCAACACCTGTTGCAACACCACCATCGGGCGCGGCGCGGCGGAAATTTCGATGGACGCCCTCTTGCGCGAACGCTACGTCGCTGCGCGCGGGCCGATGAACTACCGCGTCGCCATGCCTCAAACCGGCATCAACTTGATGCAGGTGGGACACTTCCAGGGCGACGGACGCTCCTTTGCAGACATCCGCGCGGAAATTCAGCGCGCCCGCGACCTCGGCGGTTGGATCGTGTGGATGACTCACGGTGTCGGAGCAGAAACGCACCATCTTTCTATGGATCCCGCCGAACACGAACACCTCATCCGCTGGCTGGGCGCGAACCAAACCACAATCTGGACCGCCCCATTAGTGGATGTAGCAAAACACGTGCGCCAAACCACCGCCGAACACTCGTAATTCGCTATTCGCTATTCGCTATTCGCATGATCATCGGAGCCTGTCTACTCAAACTCTACCTGCCCGGCGTCTTCTCCCTGAAGGAGAAACGCCACGTGTTGAAACCGCTGCTGAACGACCTGCGGCGCACCTTCGAGGTCGCCGCCGCCGAGGTGGGGCAACAGGACACCTGGCAAGCCGCCGAAATCGCCGTCGTCGCCGTCAGCAACGATGCCGGCCACGTCTACGCCGTGCTGGAAAAGGCCGTGCATTGGATTGAAGAGGAGCGCCCCGACCTCGATATTCAGGATTGGGAGGTCGAGCTACGCTGAAGGTCTCGTCTGACCGCCGACCGCCGACCGATCTTTTGAGCATCTTGGCGCTCTTCGTTGTCCTGGGTCTTTTCTATATCAGCGTCACGCCGCTCTTTGAGTCCCCCGACGAATCCTCGCATTTGCAGGTCATCCGCTATCTGGCGCAGTACCGCCGCCTGCCCGCGCCGGTTGTTCTGACAGAACGCATCGCCACGGGACCGGCCATGGCCGAATCGTTGCGCTACCACGAGCCGCCGCTCTACTACACGCCGCCGCTGTACCACATCCTCGGCGCGCTCCTCACCGCGTGGACGCCGATGGGCGATCTGGAAGCCCGGCTGATTCCCAACCCGGCGTGGGAAGCCGGCTGGTCGCCCCAACGCGACGCCGCTTCCTGGAACAAGAACGTCTTCGTCCACCTGCCGGGCGAGACGTGGCAAGACAGCCCCACCATGCGCGCCGCACTGACCCTGCGCCTGCTTTCGGTTGCATTGGGCTGTGTGACCGTGACTTGCACTTACGCCATCACCCGTCAACTCTTCCCGATGCGGCGGAGGGCAGCGGCGAGTGCGGCGGCGCTGGCCGCGTTCAATCCCCAATTCATCGCCCTCTCGGCCGGTGTGACCAACGATCCGCTGCTGATCGCCCTGGCCAGCCTGTTTCTGCTGCTGGCGCTGCGGGCGATGGCCCGGCGGGCGGTGTGGCGGACGTGGGCCGCGCTGGGCGCGCTGGTCGGCGTGGGATTGCTCGTCAAGCAGAGCGCGCTGCTGTTCCTGCTGGTTGGCGCGCTGGCGATTCTGGGGCAGGGCGACGCCGGGCGGCTGCCGCCGTGGCGCAAAATTCTGGCGGATGGGCTGGCCTTCGGAATCGGGGCGGGACTCGTAGGCGGCGCGTGGTACGCCTACAACGGACTGACCTACGGCGACTGGTCGGGATTAGCGCCCCACTTCGCCAGCCAGATGCTCCTGGCGCGCTTCGGCCTGCGGGAGGCGACGGCGGTCTTCGAGACTTACTGGGCCGGGTTCGGCTGGGCGCTGCTTTCCGCGCCGGGCTGGTGGTACGGACTGCTGGCCGCGCTCGTGCTGCTGTCCATCGGCGGCACGGCGCGCTCCGCGGTCAATAGCCACAGAGGGCACAAAGGGCACAGAGAAAAAAAGGAAATCTCTGCGCTCTTTGCGCCCTCTGCGGTGAAAATTCCCCTGCCGGTGTTCACCCGGCGCGGCCTGGGGATTCTGGCGTCCGCCCTGATTTTGAACATGCTCTCGCTGGCGCGCTGGGCGCTGGCAACGGGTGCGCCTTACGGACGGCTGCTGTTTCCCGTGCAAGCGGCAATAGCGGTGGGGTTGGCCTGGGGATTGGCGGGATGGCGCCGGTTGCACGTTCTGCGCCTGAGCGTGGCCGTGTTGAGCGTGTTCTCGCTGCTGACGCCGTGGACGATCCTGCGCCCGGCGTTTGCCACGCCGCGCGTCAAGGCAATAACGCAAGCGGCGCAGACGGTAGACGCCGCCTTCGCCGATGGGCCGACCCTGCGCGGCTACCAGACCCGCCCCACCGGCGAGACGCTGCGCGCAGGGGATGCCTTGCCCGTCACGCTGTACTGGCAGGCCAACGCCGCGCCGCAGCCGCGCTACACCACCTGGATGCAACTCAGCCCGCAGGACGCCACGCGGCGCATCGCCGAGGACAACCGCTGGTTGGGCGGCACGCTCTATCCCAGCGATTTCTGGCTGGCCGGCGAAACCATCCGCCAGAACCACACGTTGCACGTCTCCGTCGCGCCGTTTGGATTGTACTGGGCGCGCCTGGGATTGACCACCGAAGACGATGCGCGCGTCCCCCTCAGCAACGGCGGCGACACAGTGACCCTTGGGCCGTGGCGCATCCGCCCGGAAAACACTCCCACCCCGGACATCCCCCTGAAGTATCACCTGGACGACGGCATCGCCCTGGATGGCTACAGTGTCAGCCTGGATCATACATTGGCGATCACCCTCACCTGGCGGGCCGAGCGCGCCCCCACACAGGATTACATCGTCTTCATGCATTGGGTGGACGACGCCGGCGCGATGTTCTCGCAGCACGACGGCCCGCCCGCGGACGAGCGCTACCCCACGTCGTGGTGGTTGCCGGGCGACGTTATCCCGGACGCCATCCGCTTGCCGCTGCCGCTGGCACTGCCGCCCACGGCCATCCTGCGGGTGGGGATGTACCTCCCCGCCACCGGAACGCGCCTCCCCCTCTACGACGCCGCCGGCGCCCGCCTCCCCGACGACATGGCCGTCTGGCAAATTCCCCTCAACGTTGAAACGTTGAAACGTTAGAAAAGCGCACGCCTTGCCTTTAATCCCGCCCTGAGTAAAATATTGGCCTATGGGTGCAGTGGATGAAGTCAAAGAACGTTTAGATATTACGGAGTACATCGGGCGGCACATCCAACTCCAAAAATCGGGGCGGTATTTCAAGGGGTTGTGCCCTTTCCATACGGAGAAAACCCCTTCGTTCTTCGTCTTCCCGGATCGGCAAAGCTGGCACTGTTTCGGCTGCAACAAAGGCGGCGATCTCTTCAACTTTGTGATGGAATTTGAGGGGCTGGACTTCCGCTCGGCTCTGGAGGAACTGGCGCGCCGGGCGGGGGTGGAGCTGAAGCCGCTCACGCCGGAGGAGGTGGAGGCCGAGACCGAGGCGGAACGGCTGCGGGGATTGCTAAACGCAGCAACGGAGTATTACCACACGCTGCTGCTCACCGCCCCCCAGGCGGCCCACGCCCGCGAGTATCTCAAACGGCGAGGGTTCACCCGCGAGACCTTGGATACTTTTCGCCTGGGGTACAGCCTCGAAAGCTGGGACGCGGCGCGCACCTATCTGACAGGCAAGGGTTACAGCGTCGCCGAGCAGGTGCAGGCGGGGATGCTGGTGCAAAAGGAGGAAAATCCAGACGGCGATTTGCGCGGCACGTATGACCGCTTCCGCGACCGCATCATGATCCCGATTTGCGACCGCCGGGGGCAGGTGATCGCGTTTGGTGGGCGCGTGCTCAATCCAGAGGCGCAGCCCAAATACATGAACTCGCCGCAGACTTTGCTTTTTGACAAAAGTAAAGTACTCTTTGGCTACCACCTCGCCAGTCAGGCGATCCGCAACGCCGACGCGGTGGTGATAGCCAAAGGGTATATGGATGTGATGATTCCCTATCAGGCCGGCTACCAGAACGTCGTCGCGCCGATGGGGACGGCGTTGACGGAAGCGCACCTTAAACAACTGCAACGGCTGACACAACGATTCATCCTGGCGCTCGATCCCGACGCGGCGGGCGTTCACGGCACGTTACAGGGGTTGGAAACAGCGCGTGCGACGCTGGAGCGTGAATGGTCGCCGGTCTTCGACCCGCGCGGGCTGGTAGGCTACGAGGGCCGGCTGAAAGCCGACATCCGTGTGGCGGTGCTGCCGGATGGAGTGGACCCGGACGAGTTGATCTTGAAAGACTCGCAACGTTGGGAAACGCTGCTCACCCAATCACAACCCATCGTGCGGTTTTATTTCCAGCAACTTTTAAAACAGGAAAATCCCAACGAACCCAAAGGCAAAGCGCGCATCGTAGACGCGATGCTGCCGTTGCTGGCCGATATTGCCAACGGTGTCGAGCGCGAGGCTTACGTCCAGGAAGTGGCGCTGCGGTTGAACCTGGATGCGCGCGCGTTGCTGGATCGATTGCGGGCGCGGGAACGCGCGCAAGCCGTCCGGCAGCAGGCCGCCATCGCCGCCCCGGAGCGCGCCCGACGCGCCGCCGATATGCAGGCGCACGCGCTCGGCATCCTGATGCGCTACCCGGACCTGCT
Source organism: Chloroflexota bacterium (assembly GCA_029555965.1). GTDB lineage: Bacteria > Chloroflexota > Anaerolineae > B4-G1 > SLSP01 > JAKQHY01. Next base: position 24,844 of record JAKQHY010000173.1, read on the forward strand.
GGCGCAGGTAGATGCGCAGCTCCAAACGGAAAACCTGGAGCGCGTCAATGAAGAGGATTTTTCTTCCACCTACCGCCTGATCTGGTCTGCCTGGTTGGAAATGGGCGAACAGCCGGAATTGGAACTAGAAGATCTGCTGCCGCCCGATCTGGTGGCGCAGGTGCATCAATGGATTACAATGCTCCTGCCGGAGATGCCCCCAGAGCAATTACAACGAGACATTGCGCGCACCATTCTACGCCTGCGCGAAAAACGTCTGCGGGAAATATTGGGCGAAACGCAAAATTTGATTGCCGAAGCACAGATTGAAGGGGATCTCAGGGGCGCCCCCTATATCGAGACCCTGCTGGACCTTTCGGAAGCACTGCGCCATATCCAACTTGCCCTGGCGCGCTAAGGCACGCCAGAATTTACTGTACGAAGGAGGAGGGATGTCAACTCGACAGCAAACCGCGCGTCGGGCACATCAGCCGGGGGATGAGCCATGGGATAATGAGGACGATGACGAAGAGGACGAACCCGAAATGGCGACCACGGCCGAGGAGTTTAATGGGAATGAGGAAATAGAGGAGGAAGAGGAAGATATCCTTGATTGGCAGAAAGAAGAACCGTCTCCCGATGATCTAGAGCAAATTGAGGAAGAATTTACCGAACCGGAAATCGCTGTTGATTTAGTGGACGACCCGGTCAGAATGTATTTGCGCGAGATTGGGCAGGTAGACCTCCTGGAACCCTGCCAGGAAGTCTGGATCTGCATCATCCGCGAGGCTTCAGAACAATTGGACGCCCTGACCGAAACGATTTCTGAAGCGGACGCCCACACCTTCAAGGAAAGCGTGTTGGACTTGTACAAAGAGGCCCGCTTTGTCTGGGGTGAGGCGCAGCGGTTGGCAAAAAGCCACACGCTGCTGCTGCTGTCGGCGCCGGAGTTTCTGGCTGAAGTTGTGTATCAACAACAAACGCTGCTCAGCGAACGGCCCTCGCTCCTCTACGCGCTGATGGGGCCGAACCAATGGGGCGATGATCCGCAATGGCGGCCGGTCATTCTAAATTTGCTGAAGTCGGCCATTGCACTCTACGTTCTCCCCCCGGAGATCGTGCAATTCATCCACCAGAAGGTGCTGGAAGGGCCGCGCTGGCCGACGACCACTCAGGTCGCCAATCAGCTCACCTCCATTGCAGACGTATATGATTGGTGGAAACAGGTGGACGTATTGGCCGCCGAGGCGCAAAAGATGCTGGTGCGCGCCAACTTGCGGCTGGTCGTCAACATCGCCAAACGCTACGTCGGGCGCGGCGTCTCGTTCCTGGATTTGATTCAGGAGGGCAACATCGGCCTGCTGCGCGCGGTGGAGAAATTCGACTTCACACGGGGCTACAAGTTCTCCACCTACGCCACCTGGTGGATTCGGCAGGCCATCAGCCGCGCCATCGCCGACCAGGCGCGCACCATCCGCATCCCGGTGCACATGGTGGAGACGATCAACCGCCTGATGCGCGTGCAGCGGCGGATGATGCAGGAGTTGGGGCGCGATCCCACGCTGGACGAGTTGGCGCTGCAAATGGACGTGATGGAGCCGGAGGACATCAAAGCCATCCTCAAGGCGCGCGCCGACGACATCCCGCTGTCACCGCTCATGGAGCGCAAGCTGCGGCGGGCGATGGCGAAGGTGCGCCGGATCATCAGCATCTCGCAGGAGCCGATGTCGCTGGAAAGCCCCGTCGGCGCGGAGGACAACAGCGAACTGTCGGACTTCATCGAGGACGAAAACCTGCCCGGCCCGATGGACGCCACGTCCACGCAGATGTTGCGCGAGCAACTGCAAAACATCCTGAGCGAGCTGGGCAAGCGCGAGCGCGAAGTGCTCGAAATGCGCTTCGGGCTGCGCGACGGACGCCCGCACACGTTGGAAGAAGTGGGGCAGGCGTTCCACGTCACCCGCGAGCGCATCCGGCAGATCGAATCGAAGGCGCTGCGCAAACTCCGGCATCCGGGGCGCAGCCGCAAACTGCGAGACTTTCTTACCTAAATGAGATTTCAACGCAAAGGCGCAGAGACGCAGAGACGCAAAGAACTTTTAATTTTTCCTTTGCGTCTTTGCGTCTTTTCGTCAATTTTTTAAACGGAAGGTATTTACCCTTGACATCTGACCCTATCGCCTGGGAACAAATCGAAGCGCTGTTGCACCGCGTGCAGAAGCCGGCGCGCTATGTGGGCGGCGAGTACAACGCCGTTCACAAGCCGTGGGAGTCCGTTGCCACGCGCGTGTGCCTGGCCTTTCCCGACGTGTATGAGTTGGGGATGTCCAACTTTGCGCTGACGATCTTTTATGACCTGCTCAACGCGCAGTCGGACGTGTTAGCCGAGCGCACCTACCTCCCCGCGCCGGATATGATGGCGCTGATGCGCGAGGCCGGGCTGCCTCTCTACACGCTCGAAAGCTATCGCCCCGTCGCCGCGTTTGACATCCTCGCCATCAGCGTGGCCTACGAGCAGCTCTTCACCAACGCGCTGACGCTGCTGGACATGGCCGGGCTGCCCATCCGCAGCGCCGCCCGCGAGGATCGCCATCCGCTGGTCGTGGGCGGCGGACATGGCGCGTTCAACCCGGAGCCGATCAGCGACTTCTTCGAGGTGTTCGTCATCGGGGAAGCAGAGGAGGCGCTGCCCGCGCTTGTGGCGGCGTGGCAGGCGAGCCGCGCCTTGCCGCGTGAGGATCGCCTGCACGCGCTGCTGCCCATCGAGGGGTTGTACGTGCCGCGCTTCTACCGCCCGCGCTACACCGCCGCCGGCGCGCTGGCCGCCCTCGAACCCACCGATCCCGCCGCGCCGCCGACCCTCGGCAAGCGCCTCCTCCCCACCCTGCCGCCGACGCCGGTGCGCCAGCTCGTCCCCAACGTGGACACGACGCACAACCGCGCCGTCGTGGAAATCCAACGCGGCTGCACGCGCGGCTGCCGCTTCTGCCAGGCCGGGATCATCACCCGCCCCATCCGCGAGCGGCCCGTCGCCGAGATCGTGCAGGCCGCCGCCGACATCGTGGACGCCACCGGTTACACCGAAGTGGCCCTGCTGTCGCTCTCGTCCGCCGACTACTCGGACATCCGGCTGCTGCTGGAGCAGTTGACGGCGCAGTTTGCCGGGCAGCACGTCTCCATCTCGCTGCCGAGCCTGCGCATTGACTCCTTCTCCGTCGAGCTGGCCGACATGCTCTCGCAGGGCCGCCGTTCCGGGTTCACCTTTGCGCCCGAAGCCGGCGCCGACGCGCTGCGCTACCGTATCAACAAAGCCATCAGCACCGAGAGCCTGCTGCAAGTGGCTGAGGACGTGTTCACGCGCGGCTGGCGCACGCTCAAGCTCTACTTTATGCTGGGGCTGCCGGGGGAGAACGACGACGACATCGCCGCCATCATTGACCTGGCGCAGCAGGTGCGCGGGATGGGGCGGCGCATCGGCGGGCGCAAGACGGAGGTTCACGTCAGCGTGAACACCTTCGTCCCCAAGCCGCACACCGTCTTCCAGTGGGAAGCCCTGGCCTCTGCCGACCTCGTCGAGCGGCGGCAGATGATGCTGCGGGAGAAACTGCGCGGACGCGGCCTGGCCCTCTCGTGGAACCGCTACGACATCACGCGCCTGGAAGCGCTGCTGGCGCGCGGCGACCGCCGCCTCAACGCCGTCGTCGAGCGCGCCTGGCAGTTGGGCGCGCGCTTCGACGCCTGGGACGAGTGGCGGAATCCGCTGGCGTGGGAGCAAGCCTTCGACGAAGCGCACGACGCCAGTTTTGCCTCGGCAGAAGCGATGCTGGACTTCTACCTCTATCGCCCACGCCCCACCGACGAAGTGCTGCCGTGGGAACACCTGCAAAGCGGCGTGGAGAAACGCTTCTTGCAGCGCGACTACCAGCGCAGCCAGGCCGGCGAGTTGCTGGCGGACTGCCGGGAAGGGTGTCACGCCTGCGGCATTTTGCAGAATTATCCGGGGTTGTGGACGGATGAGTGGGCATGTCCGGGTGGCAAGTAGTGAGTCAGGTGATTAAACTCCAAAGCAGTCTTCCCAAAGAGTAAAAAATGAATGTGAAAAACTTAGACAAATGGTTATTTTGGGGATTAAGATTTATAGATAAAAATGAGAATTGGCTGCTCACTCTCATTTCTGGCTTCTTACTGGGCAGATTTACAAATGAGTTTTCTCCCCCCAATTCGAGTCTGGCAGACATTCTCAATGGAACATTTTCGGTCATTGATCGTCCCGCGAATTATCTATCGTGGTTATCTGTAATACTACTAATAGCCATTCCATTACTACATAGATATTTGAGATATGCCTACAGAAAGAAAAAATACATAAAAATATTTGAATCAATTTTGAATAAACACAGATCACGCATCATCTCCCATTTTCCAGGTCTGGCCTGGGATGAGGCTTTATCTCTACAAACTTGTCCTGAACTTCATCGGGGATGGGCAATAGATGAAATTAGCATTCAACAAAATACTACTAGATTCTCTTTACCCACGAAATACCAGAAACTTTATGCAGACTATCTTGAGAAAAACAAAGATAAGCTAAGATTCTTTGATGATGGTGTTAAGGTGATGCTAACCAAAACTCCTGTTGCATTTTCTGATTCCCCTACCCTTGTTCTAGACACTCAAGAAACTCTCTATAGTCAGATCCAATTTTATAGAGACAATGTTGTTGGTCTTTCAGCAGAACGAAACACTTTGATTCATTCAGTCATTGAGGGAAGTGTGTTATTCCCACACTCATTGTCAATGCACGCGATAGTTGTTGCAAGCGACGATAAGATACTTCTGACAAAACGATCGCCAAAAGTAAGCTACTACCCGAATACTTGGTCTTGTTCAGCAGAGGAACAATTTTCATTACAAGATTTTCAAAATAGATCGAGAAATTGCTTAACAAATTGGGCGGAGCGACTTTTATCAGAAGAATTAGGTTTAACCCAAGATGACTATACTAAAGAGAACTTGAGGGTTTTGGCAGTATTCCTAGAAAGTGACATTCTGAATATTTCATTATGTGTCCATATCACACTTAACATCCAATACAAGGAATTGAATCAAAGATTATTTTTGCTACCAAGAACAGACTATGAGTTTGCAGAATGGGCATTTGTAACACACGAGGATTTAGCAAGTGAACTACTTAAACCATCACGGATCTATCATCCATCTAGTGGTTATCGTATGTTGATGGCTCTGATAAAAAGATATGGTGAACCTGTTGTTGCAGAAAAATTTCTAAGGTCTAAATAGCTGGCTATGAATTATATGGCGAATTACAAGTGAGTAAGCAGTGGAAGAATTGCCTATAGAAAAACCCAAAATCCAAAACCGTCAGCGGATTACGTTCGCCACAGCCCAAACGCTGGCTTACGTCTCCGTGCTGGAACTGGGTCTGGTCTGGGAGCACGCGCTGCGTCGGGCCGGTGCGCCGGTCAAGTACAGCCAGGGCTTCAATCCGCGCCCCAAGATGCACTTCGCGGCCCCGCTGCCGGTGGGTTGCGGCTGTGAGGCGGACTTGCTCGACGTGTGGCTGACGGAATCGTGGACAGCGGCGGACACGCTCGCGGCCTTGCAGGGCAAAACGCCGCCGGATTTGACGGTGGTGACCGTGGCGGACGTGCCGCCGGACGAACCGGCGCTCTCCGAGCAACTGGTCGCTGCCGAGTACCGCGTCTGGCTGCGCGACGTGACCCCGGCGGACGTGAGCGCCGCTGTCGCTGCGTTCCTGGAAGCCGAGGCGGTGATGCAGCCCCGGCGCGGCGGCAAGCACAAAGGGACGCCCTACGATCTGCGCTCTCTGGTGCAGGTGTTGGAGGTTAGGCCGGCGCCCGCGCCCTGGATCGGCCTGTGGATGCGCCTGGAGGCGCGGGTCGGAGCCACCGGTCGCCCGGATGAGGTGCTGAAGGCGCTCAAGCTGGCCGACAGCCCGCGCCGGTGTACGCGCGAGCGGCTCATCCTGGAAACGCCTACGCCAGGCGCAAATGAGGAAAAAGATTTGTCAACGGATTGAACGGATTGGAACGGATTTTTGATCCTGCCATTCCGTAAATCCTGTTATCTTCACAGGAGGCGACATGACACAGCGCGAATTTTTCAATACACGCCAGGACCCTTACTCTTCCGAGTTTGAGGAGGACCCAACCACCTTCCGGGGCAAGACGTCGGACATTTTCTCATTCGCCGCGCTCATCACCGGCCTGATCACCGTGTTTTTGTGCGTCACCGGAAGCATAGGGGCGTTTTGCCTGCCCTTCATCCCGGTAGGATTGGGGGCGGCCGCGTTGCTGATGGCACGTGACGCCGCAGACAAAGACCGCACGCAGATATGGGCATGGATTGGGGTGGCCGCTGGCGCGCTTGTCCTGATCTTGACCGTCGTTTGCATCGTTGGTTTTATCGTCATGATTGCGCTGCTCGCGGCCGGCACGTCAGGGTATTAGGATTTTGAAAAAGACAGCGATGACGCGCATGGGCCGCGCTTCAGATGAAACGTGCGCGCCGGCGATGGCCGGCGCGCTGACGCAGGCCGGCGTGCTGGTGATTGCGGCGTACATTGCCGCGCAGATGCTGGCCGACGTCGGCAGCCTCAAGATCGCGTGGGTGGCCGGGTTCAGCGTGGACGGCGGCACGTTTGTGTACCCGCTCACATTCACGCTGCGGGACATGGTGCATAAGCTGCTGGGGCGCAAGGCCGCGCGCACGTTGATTGTGGCAGCCGCGGTCATCAATCTGCTCATGGCCGGCTACTTCCTGTTCCTCAGCGGCCTGACGCCCGACCCCACATGGACGTTGCCGGGCATCGCGTCGGCGCAGGAAGCCTTTGCCGCCGTCCTCAGCCCGGCATGGCGCATCGTGCTGGCAAGCATCGCCGCCGAAGTCGTCAGCGAGCTGCTGGATACGGAGATTTACCACCTGTGGGTCACGCGCGTGACGCGGCGGCAGCAATGGGCGCGGGTGTTGGTCAGCAACAGTGTCAGTGTGCCGGTGGACAGTCTGGTTTTCTGCTGGCTGGCGTTTGGCGGGATGCTGCCCGCCGCAGCCGTTTGGTCCATTTTCTGGGCCAATGTGCTGGTCAAAGGATTGACGACACTTATCAGTTTGCCTGGGATTTACCTGGTGCGAGAACAAGGGGATGTATGAAAGAATTAGAGAATCAAAAAGCAGTGAATCAGGAATCGAAGAATCAAGAATCGGTGAAAGCCGAGGCGCTGCCGGACTCAATGGCGGTGATTGACGCTTTCCTGGCGGGAGCAGGCGGCGAGGTCGTCACGGTAGGGGAAGAACCGGCGGATTGGCGGGATGCGCCGCTGCCGGAGGGCCACAAATCGGGCTTCGTGGCCGTCATTGGCCGCCCTAGCGTGGGCAAGTCCACCCTGGTCAACGCGCTGGTCGGGCAGAAGGTGTCCATCGTCTCGGCCAAATCGCAGACGACCCGCACGCGCGTCTCCGCCATTCTCAACGCGCCAGAGTATCAACTGATCTTCATTGACACGCCGGGCATCCACAAGAAGACGCCGCATAAGCTCAACCGGCTGATGGTGGAGCAAGCCGTGTCTGCCATCCCAGACGCGGATGTAATTTTGTTTGTGGTGGATGTCAGCCGGCTTCCCTATGAAGAGGATGAAATGATTGCTACGCTGCTCCGCGAGAAGGCGGAAAAACGCCCGGTCTTCTTCGTGCTGAACAAAATGGATCGCCTGCCCATGCACCGAGCCAAGCAAAACGTCGAAAGCTACTGGGCCTTGCTCCCCACCTACACCGACTCCATTCCCGTGAGCGCGCTCAACGGGACCAACCTGCCGCTGCTGCACGATCACATTCTGGCTCAAATCCCGGAAGGCCCGCGCTATTATCCCGGCGACCAACTGACCGACCAGACAGAGCATCAAATTGCCGGCGAGCTGATCCGCGAAGCGCTGCTGCACCACACCTACCAGGAGGTCCCCCATTCCCTGGCCGTCCTGGTAGAGGATTATGAAGAACGAGAGAACGGTGTGCTGTACCTGGCGGCTACCCTGTGGGTAGAACGAGAATCGCAGAAACCAATCCTCATCGGCAAGGGGGGCGAACGTCTCAAGACCATCGGCTCGGCAGCCCGCCGCGAGCTGGAGCGTTTCATCGGCGGAAAAGTGTTTCTGGATTTATGGGTGAAGGTCAAGCCCAAGTGGCGAGATGAAGACGCGCGGCTGCGTGAATTGGGATTTAAATAAAAATATTTTCGCGCGCGGCTCTACCGCGCGCGAAAATATTCAAAAAGACTATGCAGTTAACACTTCCACGCCGTCAGCGGTGACGCGCACGGTATGCTCCCACTGCGCGGAGAGTTTGCCATCCGCCGTCACCGTTGTCCAGCCATCGTCAAGAACTCTGGCTTCGTAAGTGCCCACATTGATCATCGGCTCGATAGTGAAAACCATGTTGGGCGCCAGGTGCGCCCCCTGCCCGGGCTGACCGTAATGCGTCACGTCGGGCGGCTCATGGAACTTCAGCCCCGTCCCGTGACCCACAAATGCGCGTACCACCGAATAGCCGTGCCCCTCGGCGTACTCCTGAATCGCGTGACCGATGTGGCCGATGGTGTTCCCCGGCTTCACCTGCGCAATGCCCAAATTGAGACACTCGCGGGTCACGTCCACCAGGCGGCGCGCCTCCGGGGGCACCTCGCCGATCAAAAACATCCGGCTGGTGTCGCCGTAATACCCATCCAAAATAGTGGTCACGTCCACGTTGAGGATGTCGCCCTCGCGCACAATGATGTCAGGAGAAGGGATTCCGTGGCAGATTTGCTCGTTGATGGAGGTACACGTGCTTTTAGGAAAGCCGCGATAGTTTAGCGGCGCGGGCACGGCGCCGGCAGCCAGCGTCAAATCGTGCACCCACTGGTTAATCTGCTCGGTGCTGATGCCGGGGCGGATGTCCGGGGTGATACGGTCAAGGATGTCACGGGCCAATCGGCAACTTTTGCGAATGCCCTCGATTTGCGCTTCCGTCTTGATGACAATTTCACGCCGCGGCATCTTCGCTTCTTGCCGGTACAGACCGGCCAAATCGTCTAAAAAATTCCCTCGATGCGCCTTCTGGCGCTGAAACAGTTTACTGCGTGTTGTTTTGTTCACGGAATAGTCCTCAATGACTCAGAAATAGGAAATGGGAAATGAGAAATGCGTAGAGCGTCCCTCAACTCTCGATTTGTGATTCTTGATCGTGTGCGGCTGCGCGCCGGCGCGCTTCCCAAAAAGCGGCGCGGTAAGCGGCAAAGACGCCTTCTAAAATCGCGGCGCGACATTCTTTGATAATCGTCAGCATCGTGTGCAGGTTGTGGATGCTTAAAAGGGTGGCCGCCAGCATTTCCTGGGCCACGATGAGATGGCGGACGTAGGCGCGGCTGAAGGTCTGGCAGGTGTAGCATGCACACGTCGGATCAATGGGCGCGGGGTCGTCGGCAAAGCGGGCGTTGCGCATGTTGAATTTGCTGGTACGCAGCAAGGCTTGCCCGTTGCGCGCGACGCGCGTCGGCAGCACGCAATCGAAAATGTCCACCCCACGCGCCACGCCCTCAACCAGGTCTTCCGGCGTCCCAACGCCCATCAAATAGCGGGGTTTGTCCGCCGGCAGCGCGGGCAGCGTTGCATCGAGCGTGGCGTGCATTTCCGCCTTCGTCTCCCCCACCGACAGTCCGCCGATGGCGTAGCCGGGAAAATCCAGGGCGACCAAAAAGCGCGCGCTCTGCTCGCGCAAATCGGGGAAGATGCCGCCCTGTACGATGCCGAACAAGGCTTGATCGGGGCGGGTGTGGGCCGCTTTGCAGCGCTCCGCCCAGGCGTGCGTGCGCCGCAGCGCGCTGACGTTGTAGTCGTAATCCGTAGGCGGCGCGCACTCGTCCAACACCATCGCAATGTCGGCGCCCAGGTTCTCTTCAACGCGCATCACCTGCTCCGGCGTGAAGCGGTGCCGCCGCCCGTCAATGTGCGAGCGGAACGTCACGCCGTCGTCGTCAATGGTGCGCAGCGAGGACTTCCCCGACGCCTCCCCTCGCGTCCCGGCCAGGCTGTAGACCTGAAAGCCGCCGGAATCGGTCAGCATCGGCCCATTCCAGCCCATAAAGCGGTGCAGGCCGCCCAGCGCCGCCACCCGCTCATCGCCGGGGCGCAGGTAGAGGTGGTAAGTGTTCGCCAGCACCAAAATCGCGCCCACTTCGTGCAATTGGCGCGGCGTCAGCGACTTGACGGTGGCCTGCGTGCCGACCGGCGCGTAAATCGGCGTCGGCAGTGGGCCGTGCGCGGTGTGAAAGACGCCGGCGCGCGCGGCCCCATCGGTGGCGTGGAGTTCAAAAGTGAATAGGCTCATCGTAGCTTCGTCCAAATGCCTTGTATGATACCACAACCCTGGGGAGCGTCCAAATAGAGTTATTGACAGATTTGCAGTTGCTCCTTATGAGCGGCGTGGTATACTAAATTCGTTTGAATTTCAACCAGAGGAGGAAGTATGGTAAACGCTGAGTTGTTGGAAATCCTGCGTTGCCCTTATTGTGTCAGCGGTGAGACCCGCCGCAAGGATAAAGAAGACCCGGGGCGACTGGATCTGGTCCGTGAGGATAGCTGGTTAGTTTGTCAGGATTGCGGGCGGAAATACCCAATTCGAGAAGATATTCCGGTGATGCTAATCGAAACCGGGGAAAAGTGGAGACAAACGGCGGTAGATGCGCTGCCGGTTCCGCCGCCTGAAGAAAATTAATGGCGCATACAAAGTTCCACAACATCGTCGTCACATTGAGCGCGGCGGGCGTTCTGTTCATCTTGTTAGGATTGGCTGCCCTGGCATTGCCGGCTACACAAGAGGGAGTGATCATCTTACAGCTAGATGGCGCCCATACTTTAAACTCTATGGACATAGTTGGGATGTTCGCCGTCGGGCTAGGGGTGGTCTTGACATGGTTGAGCGGAAAGTGTTGGACGCGGCAGTTGCGCGTCTGACACCTGCGCCCGGCACGTATGCCTTAGAATTATATCTTTCCCAGCGCGCCGCACTCCAAGTCGGCGCGCTGGGACTTTGGCAGTTCCCGGTCGGATTTTACATCTACGTGGGCAGCGCGTGGGGGCCTGGTGGCCTGGCCGCGCGCGTCGGGCGGCATTTGCGCGGCGCTGGCAAGCAGCGCTGGCATATTGACATCCTGCGTCCGTATGCTTCCCCCACAGCGATTTGGGCCACCCCCGGCCAGCGCTGCGAATGCGATTGGGGCCACCTCTTGTTGCAATTACCCCAGGCCAGTGTGATCGTTCCCCGTTTTGGCGCATCGGATTGTCGCTGCGCCACCCACCTCATTTACGTAGGCGCGAAGTTACCGGAAAATTTCTCTTTGCCAGGCGCCTCGATACAAGTAGAGTTGAGGCCCCCCTATTTGACACCTTGATTTTGTTTGGTATATTGCGCCCTTGTATGGTTTAAATTAAAGAATCGAAAGGAACGGTAATGAAAAACAAATTCTTTAGCATAGCATTCAGTGTAGTATTAGTCTTATCGGCCATTGGATCGCCCATAACCGCGCAAGAGCCTCCTCCCTCCAAAGAAAGCCTGGCGGTCACATCTTCCCCAATCTCTTTAGTGAATCAAATAGGCGGGGGAACCTATAGTGTGGCGGTGCAAGGAAATTACGCTTATATGGGGGTGGGGACACGGCTCGTGGTCTTGGATATTACCAATCCTACTAACCCTATTGCTATTGGACAAACAGAAGTCATATCAAGTCTGATCACCGACATAGAAATTTCAGGCAGTTATGCCTATGTTGCCGAGAGCCGACGAAGTGATTATTCTGGCGGGGGGCTGCGAGTCATTAATATTTCCGATCCGACCCAGCCCCATTCTATCGGCTTTTACGACACGCCGGGTGACGCGCTCAACTTAGCGGTATCGGGAAATTATGCCTACATTGCGGATAACTACCAGGGATTGCGCGTTGTGGATATTTCCAATCCGTCTCTTCCTGTCGAAGTGACCACTGTGATGCCCAACACATCTGCCGGGAGCACCACAGATGTCGTCATTGCTAACCAACGCGCTTATGTGGCAGAAAGCTACGACCATGGTCTGCACATTTTGGATATTTCCGATCCGACAAATCCCGTGACTCTGGGACGCTACGCGGACCGTGCCGTCCATGGCGTCGCCGTCGCGGGCAATTACGCATATCTGGCCTGCACCGGTACACCCACAGGCGGGTTGAGCGTCGTCAACATTAGCAATCCAGCAACGCCTCAAGAGATCAGTTTCTACGAAGCCGAGGTCTATTCCAGTTGGGTGCAAGTGCAAGGGAATTACGTTTATCTCTCGACCCAGGAGCAAATAGGTTCACTATCCCCAAGAAACGCCTATGTGCATATTGTAAATATTGCCAACCCCGCGGCGCCCAAACAAGCGGGCCTCTTTTTCTTGCCCTACGAAGATTCTACCTTCACTTCAAGCAGAGCCTACCCATTCGCTCTGACGGCCAATCGGGTTTATTTCGCCGCCGGGATGAATGGATTAAGAATTATGGATGTCGCGGACCCGGCTACCCCGGTCACGGTCGGCGCGTACAATATCCCTACCCGTCCAGGAGCAATAGCGGCAGCAGAAAATTACCTCTACCTCGCGGACGAACACTGGACAATTTATGCCAACAACCATGATGTTGGCGATCTACACATTATGGATATCGCCAATCCTACAGAACCCCATACCGTAGGAATTTATGATACACAAGGTGTTATGGATAGCCTTGCTGTTTCTGGTCAGTACATCTTGGCTGGCAAATATTCCAGATTCGATGGGAGCACTTACGAAGCCAGCGAAGGTGGTATGCAAATTCTCAATATGGCCGATCCTACCCACCCTGTTGAAACCGGATTTTATGACAGCGAGCAAAGAACGGTCAATGCCATTGCCTGGCAAGGCAATTATGCCTATCTCAACGCCGGGGATGGGGGAATGGGGAAAACGCATTTTGTAGACATAGCGAATCCGCCCACCCCACACTATGCAGGAGAATATGTGGGAGAGTCTGGCTCTGTGGCGTATGACATAAACGTATCTGGGGATTACGCTTACCTAGTCAAAGAAAATCTGGATATCATCAATATTGCTACGCCATCTACACCAACATATATCGGAAACTACGAGGTTAGGAACTCTCTCCATTCAGTAGCGGTATCTGGGAAGTATGCATATACTGGCGATAACCGGTTGCTGATTATTGACATCACTAACCCCGCCAATCCTACGCTAACCGGTTCCTTAAGTGTAGGAAACAGTTCCAACCTGATCTATGACATCGTGATTGCTGATGGGTATGCCTACCTGGCGGTGCAGGATTCAGGACTCCATGTCGTCAACATTGCCGATCCCCAAAACCCGGTCGAAGTGGCCCGCTACACCTTACCTGGCACACTTAACAGCGTTGCTGTTGCCGGCAACACCGTCTATGTCACCGCGGAGACGGCCGGAATTTACATCTTCTCGGTGACGCCGCCTTCCACAATCGCAGGGCAGGTGACGGATGCCAAAGGAACGCCAATTGTCGGTACGGTGATTTCCGCCAACAGCCTCTACACCGCCACCACCGATGCCAGCGGCGTCTATACCCTCACCAACATCCCGGCGGGCAACTACATGCTCACGCCCTCCAAAGATGGCATCCTGTGGTGGGAACCGGCACAACGCAATATCACAGTGCCGCCAATCGCAACCGGTCAGAACTTTGTGGGTCATCATATTCGCAAGACTGTCGCCTCTACCGGGGAAAAAATTGTTCGCACAGGCGATATCCTCACCTATACGATTACCCTTGCCTACCCAGAACCGGCTACGGTGTCTTTGTTCGATCCCATCTCGCACTACACCGACTACATAACCGGATCATTGCAGGCCCCTGCCGGCGTCAGCTTTGATATGCAAACGCACGCCGTTACTGGAACCCTATCCCTACCTGACAGCAATCCGGTCGAAATCGCCTTTGCGGTAGAAGTACAAGTGAGTGGCACCATTGGTTTCGCACCGGTGATCACCAATCGTGCCTGCTTGCGCTTGCCCGGACAAACCCTATCCGATTGCGAGTGGTCGAACACCGTCTCCAACCCCACTTACTTGTGGTTTACCTACCTTCCCTTTGTAACTCGTAAGTAGATTTAGCAAACAGCGCCAGCCATCACAAGCTGAGGGACTTATTATTTGAGTCCCTCAGCTTGTGCTATAATGAAACCGACACACCTCAATACGAAGGGAGCCAATAATGAACATAACTTTTACCCTCAATCATACCCCGCGCACTTTCACCATCACGCCCAATGAAACCCTCCTCCACCTGCTGCGGCGCAGTGGCATTAAAAGCGTCAAGTTCGGCAGCGAGGACGGAACGGATGGGTACAGCACGGTGCTGCTCGACGGCAAGCTCTGCAACAGCGTGGTCACGCTGGCGGCGCAAGTCAACGGGAAAACGGTGCTCACCGTTGAAGGGCTGAGCGGCCACCAGCATCCCGGCTGGAACCCCAAAGAGGAATTGCACCCACTCCAGCGCGCCTTCATCGAGACCGGCGCGATCCAAAGCGGCTACGACACCCCCGCGCTCATCCTCGCCGGCAAGGCCCTGCTCGACCGCAACCCCGCCCCCACCGAGGCCGATGTGCGCGACGCCATCAGCGGCATCGTCTCCCGTGAAACCGGCCACGCCAAGCCGGTGCAGGCGATTTTGCTGGCGGCGAAGTATTTGCAGGAAGCAGGCAGCGAGACGCAAGATGCAGGAAGCAAGATGCAAGATGCAAGAAGCAAGATGCAGGATGCAGGAAGCGAGAATCCAGATTCGCAATTCGCAATACGCAATTCGCAATTCGTTGTCGTCGGTCAATCCCTCCCCAAAGTGGACGCGCTCAAGCTGGCGCAGGGGAAGGCGGCGTTTGTGGCGGATTTCGAGCGACCGGGGATGCTGTACGCGAAGATTCTGCATAGCCCGCACGCGCACGCGCGCATCACGGCGATGGATACAAGCCGCGCCGAAGCGCTGCCGGGCGTCCACGCGGTGCTGTGCTACAAGAACGTACCGCGCGTCGTTTTCTCGACGGCGGGGCAGTCGTATCCCATCCCCGGCCCGCTGGATTATGTGAGCTTCGACTCGAAGGTGCGCTACGTGGGCGACCGCGTGGCCGCCGTGGCCGCCGAGACGCCGGAGATCGCGGAGCAGGCGCTGACGCTCATCAAAGTGGCATACGAAGTGTTGCCGCCCGTTCTCAACCTGGACGCGGCCATGGCCGAGGGCGCGCCCGTCATCCACGATCAGCCGGATTACGTCAACTTTGGCGACAGCGATCCGACGAAGAACCTCGTCGCCAAAGTCCGCATTGACATCGGCGACGTGGACGCGGCGTGCGCGCAGGCCGAGTACGTCTTTGAAACGCAAGTCGAGACGCAGAAGATGAAGCACGTCCCGCTGGAACCCTGGGTCACGCTGACCTACTGGGACGAGGACGACCGGCTGGTTATCCTGACCTCGACGCAAGTGCCGTTCCATGTCCGCCGCATCCTCGCGCCGGTGCTGGGGCTGTCGGAGGGGCAAATCCGCGTCATCAAGCCGCGCGTCGGCGGGGCGTTTGGCAACAAGCAGGAAATCTACGAGGACATCCCCGCGCACCTCACCATCGCCACAGGTCGCCCGGTGCGGCTGGAGTTGACCCGCGAGGAGCAGTTCATCTACACCACCACCCGCCACCCGATGCGCGTGAAGTTCCGCGTGGGCGTGCAGAAGGATGGAACGATGGTCGCCCAGGATATGCGCGCGTGGAGCGACACCGGCGCATACGGGGGCCACGGCTTGACGGTGCTCGGCAACACCGGCCACAAGACGCTGCCCATCTACAACACACCCAACGTCCGCTTCTGGGGCGAGACGTACACGACGACCCGCCCGCGCGCGGGGGCGTATCGCGGATACGGCGTGACGCAGGGCGTCGTCGCCACCGAGACGCTGCTGACCGAGATCGCGGTCAAGCTGGGGATGGATCCGCTGGATTTCCGCCTGAAGAACATTATCGAGCCGCACAGCGAGAACATTATGAGCAAGGCGTGGAGCGAGGGCCGCGAAGCGAAGGGCGAGATGATCGAGACATGCGCGCTGCGCGAGGCTGCCGCGCAGGGGGCCGCCGCCGTCGGCTGGCGCGAGAAGTACGGCAACCCGGCGTGGCATGAAATCCCCGGCAAACCGCATCTGCGGCGCGGCATCGGCGTCGCGTTCCTGATGCAAGGCTCCGGCATCCCCAACCTGGACATGGCCGCTGCCAGCATCAAGATGAACGACGACGGCAGCTTCAACCTGCACATCGGCGCCACCGACCTGGGCACCGGCTCCGACACCGTCCTGGGGCAAATCGCCGCCGAGGTCATCGGCTGCACGCTCGACAAGCTCATCATCCGCTCGTCCGACACCGACGTAACGCCCTTCGACAAAGGTGCGTATGCGTCCAGCACCACCTACATCAGCGGAGGGGCCGTGGCCCGCGCTGCCGAAGAGGTCGCCCGCCAGATCAAAGCCGTCGCCGAAGACATGACCGGCGTGCCCGCCGACGAGATCACCCTGCGTCACAACCGCGCCTGGCTCACCCCGCCCCCCCTAACTCCTAACTCGCAACTCGCAACTCCTGACTCGCTTTCTTTCCGCGACATCGCCATCTACTCCCTGCACCAGAGCAACCAGCACCAGATTATGGGGACGGCCTCGTACCTCAGCCCGGTCAGCCCGCCGCCGTTTGGCGCACAGTTTGCCGAAGTGACCGTGGACATCGAGACGGGGCAGGTGACATGCGACCGGCTGCTCATCGCGCTGGATTCCGGCGTCATCGTCAACCCGCTCACGGCGGGCGGGCAGGCCGACGGCGGGATGCACCAGGCGCTCGGCTACGCCCTCACCGAGGAGCTGATCTACGACCAGGACGGCCGCACCGTCAACCCGCGCTTCGACGACTACCGCGTCTTCCGCGCTGACGAGACGCCGCCGCTGGAAACGATCTTCGTGGAAAGCTACGAGCCATCGCACCCGGTCGGCGTCAAATCCGTAGCCGAGATCGTCGTCAATGGCGCAGCGCCGGCCATCCTCAACGCCCTCTACGACGCGACGGGCGTGATGATGAAGCAAACGCCGGTCACACCGGAAAGGGTGTGGCAGGCGCTGCGGGCGGCGGCCACAGTGCCGCATCAACCCACTTTAGCGTCACAACTGGCAACCTAGAAAGGAACCTCTTATGAATCTCTCCACCACCGGCCTGCATCTTGCCGCCGACGCGGCTATTGATCTCCACCTGCACACCGTCTACAGCGATGGGCGCTGGACGCCGGAAGCGTTGCTCGACCATCTGCGCCAGGAGCACTTTGCGCTGGCCGCGATTACCGATCATGACCGCGTGGATACGGCGGCGGCCACCCAACGTCTGGCGCGAGAAAAAGGTCTGCCCGTGATCGTGGGGGCGGAACTGTCCTCTGCCTGGAAGGGCGAGCTGGTGGACCTGCTCTGCTTCGGGTTTGACCCCGACCAGAACGCCTTGAGCGATCTGGCTCAAGACCTGCTGCGCCGCCAACAGGAGATTACCCGGCGCGCTTATGAGTACGTGCAGCAGCAGGGACTCGCGCTGCCCCCCGACGACTTGCCGCCCCTCCTGGACAAGCCCAGCGCGGAACAGTTGCACGCGCTGATCGCCTGTGTGGAAGCCCAGGGACATGACCTCGGCGACCCGGCGGTGCTGAAAATCCTGCGTGACTCCGGCATCACGTTTGCCACCAACGAGCCGGCGGCCATCGTGGCAGCGGCGCATCAGAGCGGAGCCGTGTGCCTGCTCGCGCATCCCGGCCACAAAGATGGGTTTGTGACCTACGACGAGCCGTTGCTGGACGAATTCCGCCAGATAGCGCCGATTGACGGCCTGGAAGTCTATCACCCACGGCACTCGCCCGATCAGACCGAGCTATATCGGGAATACGCCCGCCGCCACCACTTGCTGGTCAGCGCGGGATCCGACTCGCACAAGCCGGAGAAGCCGCCCATCCCCTACCCGGCGGACTTGTGCCGCGACTTGTTGGAACGGCTCGGCATCCAGGTGGCGTGATCGGCCCCTATTTTTAGCTCGATCTTAAAAATCTTTGCGTCTTTGCGTGAAACCTATTGGTTCTCAGGAGATCAATTTATGCAAATCGAACTTACCCAACCCGGCCCACTCTTAAACACTCAGGGCCGCCTGGCCCAAATCGGCTGGTCGCGGCAGCCGCTGCTGGACTGTAACCTGGAAGCGGCGCACTTCTATGCCCTGCGGCCCTTGCAACGCTTCCGCATCAAGCGGTGGGACTACTACGCGGTCTTCACGCCGCAGCGCTTCTTCTCGGCCACCATCGCCGACCTCGGCTACGCGGGCAACGTCTTCGTCTACACGCTGGATTTCGCCAGCAACGAACTTCACGAGGAGGGGCTGGTCATCCCGCTAGGACGGGGCGTCCAGTTGCCGCGCGACAGCACGAGCGGCGAGACGACCTTCGCCAACAAGCAGGCGACCTTGCGTTTCCAGGCGGAGGCCGGCGCGCGGTGCGTTTTTGTGGACTGGCCGGGCTATCACGAGGGGCGCGGCATCAAAGCCGAATTGACGCTCACCTGCCCGCCGGACCACGAGTCTATGACCATCACGATTCCCATCGGAGACAAGCGCTTCTACTACAACCGCAAGATCAACTGCCTGCCGGCGCAGGGAACCATCCACTACGGCGACGTGCATGAAGAAGTCCACTCGGACGAAAGCCTGGGGGCCCTGGATTGGGGACGCGGCGTGTGGGACTATCAGAGCTTCTGGAACTGGGCCAGCGCGTCGGGCTATTTACCGGATGGCCGCGCGTTGGGCCTGAACCTGGGCCAGGGCTTCGGCGATCTGAGCCGGGCCACCGAGAACTGCGTGATCCTGAACGGGCGCGTCCACAAGCTGGATCAAGTTAGCTTCGACTACCAATCCGGCGACTACATGCGCCCCTGGCGCTTCACCGACAACGAGGATCGCCTCGACTTGACATTCACGCCCTTCCACGAGCGGATCGCGCGCACGAACCTGACAATCATCAACAGCGAAGTGCATCAGATGTTTGGGCGCTACGCCGGTCATGTCCGGCTGGATAACGGGCAGGAGGTGGAAGTGCAAGATTTGATTGGATTTGCGGAAGAACATCACGCCCGTTGGTAAAAGGATTTCGGATTTTAGAAACTCTGCGCACTCAGCGTACTCTGCGGTGAAATTCTTCTGCAACTTGGCAGCACACCGTTTTCAGGTAAACTAAGCTACTTTTTCGCCAGGCGCAAGCCTAATTCTGAGCCAAAGGAGTATAGGATGGCAAGAGTAGCGTTAGTGTACAACCTCATTCACCCGGAGTCGCTGGGAGCGCGCCCGCTGGATAGCGTGGTAGCCGAGTATGATTCGGTGGAAACCGTCGCCGGCTTGCAAGCCGCCTTTGAGAGTCACGGGCATAGGGTGCATTTGCTGGAAGCGGATGAGACCATCGTCGAACAACTGAAAGACACCCGCCCGGATATTGTGTTCAACATCGCCGAGGGGCTGCGCGGGGAAAGCCGTGAGTCCCACGTCCCTGCCATCTGTGAAATGTTGGACATTCATTACACCGGCTCCGGCCCATTGACTTTGGCGTTGTGTCTCAACAAGGCGCGCACCAAAGAAATTCTGCTGCATTACAGCATCCCCACCCCCCGCTTTCAGGTGCTCAAGAGCGCAGCCCAGCCCGTCAACCCCCACTTGCGCTACCCCTTGATCGTCAAACTGCTGCAAGAGGGGTCCAGCATCGGCTTATCGGAGAATTCGGTTGTAGATGACGAAGCAGCTCTTCGCCAACAAGTGACCTATCTCATTGAAACCTATCAAGAACCGGTCATCGTCGAGGAATTTATCGAAGGCCGCGAGTTTACCATCGGCGTGCTGGGCAACGACGAGCCGCGCACGTTGCCCATCACCGAGTTAGTTTTCAGCAAACCGCGCGGCATTGTGATTTTCGTCCCCGACCCCGAAGTCGTGAGTCGCTATCCACACCTGTGGCGCACCGCCATCCCCCAACCGATGCATCACGCCATTTGCCCGGCCAATGTGACCCCGGAACTCAAGGCCGCCATCGAAAAAACCGCTCTGCGCGCCTACCGCGCCATGGGCTGCCGGGATTGGTGCCGGATGGAAATGCGCCTCGCGGCGGATGGCAAGCTCTACATGCTCGAACTCAACCCCATCGCCGGCATTGACGCCAGCTATTGGTTCGCACGCTCCGCGCGAGCCGCCGGGCAAACGTATCCCGAATTCGTGAACGAAATCCTGGAGCACGCCCTGGCGCGGCGCAACCACAACGGGGACCATTAGGAAAGTGGGAGTAGGGATTAGGAATCCCACTCCCTACCCCCTACTCCCTAATCCTTACCCCACTTCCGCCTTCTTCAACCGCAAACTGTTCGTCACCACGAACACACTGCTGAAGGCCATCGCCCCGGCAGCCAGCATGGGATTGAGCAGGCCCAGCGCCGCCGCCGGGATGAGCATAACGTTGTAGAAGAACGCCCAAAACAGGTTCATCTTGATGGTGCGCAGCGTCTTCCGCGAAAGCGCCACGGCGCGCACTACGCCGCGCAAGTCGCCAGACATCAGGGTGATGGGCGCGGCGGCCATCGCTACGTCGGTGCCCGTGCCAATAGCAATGCCCACGTCGGCCTGAGCCAGCGCGGGCGCGTCGTTGACGCCGTCGCCGACCATTGCGACGACGGCCGGTTTTCCGTTAACCGGCGCTGCTTGCAACTTCTTCACCTCGGCGGCCTTGCCTTCCGGCAGCACCTCGGCCAGCACGCTCTCAATGCCCACCTGCTGCGCAATCGCCTCGGCGGTCTGGCGATTGTCGCCGGTGATCATCGCCAAATGCAATCCCATCCGGCGCAACGCGGCTACCGCCTCCACCGAGCCTTCCTTGAGCGTATCCGCCACCGCGACGACGCCGCACACCTGCCCATCCACCGCCACCAACATGGCCGTCTTCGCCTCTGCCTGCAAGCGCTCCACCACCGCCTGCAATCCGTTCAGCGGATAGCCGCGCGACGCCATCATGCGGGCATTGCCCACCGCCACCGCGCGTCCGTCCACCTCAGCGGAGACGCCCAATCCCGCCTCCGCCTTGAACCCCGCCGGCTCGGAGAGCGTCAGCCCTCGCGTCGTTGCTTCCGCCCAGATCGCCTCCCCCAGTGGATGCTCGCTCCCTTTCTCGACGGAAGCCGCCAAACGTAAGAGTTCGTCTGGAGTAATGGGTAATGGGTAATGAGTAATGGGTGACGGTCTCTCCATTGATGACTCATTCCTCATTGCTTCTAACTCCTCACTCCTCACTCCTAACTCCTCACTCCTCACTCCTAACTCGCCCACCACCACATCCGTCACCGCCGGCTGCCCCTGGGTAATAGTGCCAGTTTTGTCGAGAACAACGGTGGTGATGCGCCCGGCGCGTTCCAGAGCTTCGCCGCTTTTCAGCAGAACGCCCAACTCGGCGCCCTTGCCGGTCCCCACCATCACGGCCGTCGGCGTCGCCAGCCCCATCGCGCACGGGCAGGCGATGACCAGCACCGCCACCATATTGATGAGCGCGCGTGTGAAAGCGTCCACGTCCGCATTGACCGGCAGCGGCGTCCCCAGGAAATACCAGCCCAGGAACGTGAGCGTGGCGACGCCGATCACGATGGGCACGAACACCGCCGAAATCTGATCCGCCAGCTTTTGGATGGGCGCCTTGCTGCCCTGCGCCTCCTCCACCAGGCGGATGATCTGCGCCAGCGCGGTCTCGCGGCCCACCTTCGTCGCCTCAAATTTAAGCAGCCCCAGTTTGTTGAGCGTCGCGCCGATGACCGGCTGCCCCGGCCCCTTTTCCACCGGCAGCGACTCGCCGGTCAACATAGATTCGTCCACCGCGGAGCGGCCTTCGATCACCACGCCATCCACCGGGATTTTCTCGCCGGGCCGCACCAGCACCACATCGCCCACGCGCACCGCATCCACCGGGATTTGCAGCTCGACGCCATCGCGCACCACCTGCGCCGTCTTTGCCTGCAAACCCATCAGCTTCTTGATGGCCTCCGAGGCGCCGCCCTTCGCTCGCGCTTCCAACAGCTTGCCCAGCCGCACCAGGGTAATGATAACCGCCGATGTTTCCAGATAGACGTGCCCCTCAAGCCAGCCAAACACGATGGGCAGCGAATAGAGATACGCCGCCGTTGAGCCGAGGGCAATCAAAACATCCATGTTGGCCGCGCCGTTGCGCAGGGCCTTAGTCGCGCCCACGTAATACTGCGCGCCCACGTAAAATTGCACCGGCGTGGCAAAGGCCAGCATCACCCAATGCACCCAATCCGCGTGCGCCCACATCCCAAACGCGCCAAAATCCCGCGCCATCGAGAACGCAAACAGCGGCAGGGTGAAGATCAGGCCGATGACGAGCATCCGCTGTTGATGGGCGATTTCGGCAGCGCGCGCCCTGGCCTCCGCGTCGTCGGCGTCGCCGCCCAACTCCAACGCCTCGAAGCCGGCCCGCGCTACTGCCGCGCGGATTTCGGCCTGGCTGACGAGGGTGGGCACGTAACGCACGCGCGCTTTCTCGGTCGCCAGCGCGATCTGCGCCTCCAACACGCCTTCCAGAGCGAGTAGGGCCTTCTCCAACCGCCGGGCGTCGTTATCGTCGCCCAGCCGCTTGAGGATGAGGTCGGCCTCCCCGGCAGCGACGCCGTAACCCGCGCGCTCCACCCGCCCGATGATGTCGGGCAGGAAGACCAGCGTCGGGTCAAACTCCACCGTGGCGCGCTCCGAGGAAAGGTTGACGACGGCGCCGGTCACGCCGTTAACCTTCTTCAAGTTGCGTTCCACCGTCGCCACACAGTTGGCGCACGTCATCCCGGTGATGGGCAGGGTGATGGCTTTGGTTTCGGACATAGATATTCCTTTGGGAAATTGGTGATCGGTGATCGGGGATTGGGGATTGGAGATCAGTAATGCGAAATGAGTAATGAGTTACCGATTTCTGATTACCAATCACCAATTACCAATTACTAATTTTACGCTGCCGGATAGTTGATCTCCGCCAGCAACGCCTTGATGGCGTCTTCGGTCGCCGGGGCGTTGAAGGTGATGGTGGCCTGCTTGGTCTGTGGATCAGCCTCGACCGATTGCACGCCGGCTAACTCGCTCACCTCTGTCTTGATGGTATGCACGCAGTGTTTACAAGAGATATTGGGAATCGTGTAAATTACAGTTTTCATCGTTACTCCTTTGCTTGACGATCTTCGGTTTGACGGTCGAATAGTTGACTAAATTATACAACTATTATACAATATCAGGAAAGAGAAGTCAAGAGAGGGCAAGATGCGAGTTTCTACATTGGGACGGTACGCGCTGCGGGCCATGGTGGATTTAGCGCTTCACGAGGAGCAGACGCCGATATTGCGTCAGGATATTGTCTCCCGCCAGGAAATCTCCGGCAATTACCTGGCGCACCTGTTCGTTAAACTCAGGCAAGCGGGGTTGATCGAAAGTGTGATGGGACCGGGCGGGGGATATAAGTTGGCACGGGACGCCTCTTCCATCACCGTTGCTGACATTCTACTAGCGGTGGATGAATCGTTGGAGCCGGTCACGTGCATGGGGGATGCGCCGGGATCAATGTGCCCGCGCGTGCAGGCTTGCGCGACCCGGCTGCTGTGGGAGCGGCTTGGGCAGCATATCCTTGATTTTTTGGAGTCGGTCACGCTGGCGGACTTGTGTGAGCAAGCGCAGAAGTCATAGATCGGGCAGCTTCCCACTCCCCGCCCTCTTGAGAATCATCCCCCCGCCAAGCACCGTCTCGCCCTGATAAAACACGGCGGCCTGCCCCGGTGTGATGTCGCGCAGCGGCGCAGTCAATGCGATGCGCGCCGTGTTTCCGGCCTCAGGGATGAGCGTCGCCGCCGCGTCCGCCGCCTTGTAGCGGATTTTGACCGTGATGGGCAGCGGCGTCTCAGGCGGCGTCCCGACCACGTAACTGACCGCGCCAACCTGCAATTCCACGTGGCCCAACTGCGCCGCCGGGCCGACGATCAGTGCGTTGCGCGCCACGTCTAGTTCCAGCACATACAATGGCTCGGCCCAGGCCAGGCCCAATCCACGCCGTTGGCCGATAGTGTAGAAGGGCACACCTTGATGTTGCCCCAGTTCATGCCCCGCAGCATCCAGAATCGGGCCGGGGCGGATGCTTTCCGGCGCGTAAGTCTGCAAGAAGCGGCGATAGTCATCGTCGCAGACAAAGCAAATCTCCTGGCTTTCCGCTTTCTGGGCGACGGGCAAGTTTCGGCGGGCGGCCATCTGCCGCACCTGCGGCTTGGTATATTCACCAAGCGGGAGCAGGAGATGGCGCAACTGTGACTGTCCTAGCATATACAGAACGTAGCTCTGGTCTTTGGCGCGATCCACGCCGCGCAGCAGGCGGTACTGCCCCTCACATGCCTGCACGCGGGCATAATGGCCCGTCGCCAGGAAGTCGGCGCCGAGCGCGCGCGCCGTTTCCAACAAGAAGCCGAACTTGATCGCTCGGTTGCAGGCGAGGCAGGGGTTAGGGGTGTACCCGCGCGCGTACTCGGCGATGAACGGCTCCACCACGCGGGCTTTGAACGGCGCGACGCAATCCAGCAACTGAAAGGGAATCTGCAAGGCCGCCGCAATGCGGCGCGCATCCTCGGCAGCAGTGGACATAGCGTCGCCCGGCTCCCGCCACAGATCAAGCATCACACCGCTGACCTCATAGCCCTGCTCCACCAGCAACGCCGCCGCGACCGCGCTATCCACCCCGCCGCTCAACGCTACCACCACTTTCCGAAACCGGTTTTCCAATGTTAGTCTCCTCATCTCGCTGCGAGTATAACCTGGACGCTCAGGCGCGCAACCGGCCCCTCCGCACATCTGAAAACCTCACGGACGCCCCGATCTGCGGCGGATAATTTGACTCTTTCTCCACCCTCTCTATACTGAATCATGGCAACCCGGCAACGAAGGACCCTAAGACCGGCGCGGTCAGAGACCGACCAGAGCTGACCGGGGGCTGACTGAATTCAGAGTGTCCCCATATCAAACCACCATAAGGAGATCCCATCTATGATAAACAAAATTCGCCCGATTTACCGAACCGCTCTGGGACAGTTGCTGTTGCTGCCTGCCCTGTTTTTGCTGATGGCGGCCTTCATTATGACGCCGGCCGCCGCCATTGACACCGGCCAGGAACAAATTGAGGTGTGTGTGGGTGGACAGCCCTGTAAGTTCTACGCCTCTACCCAACGCTTCCAACAGGCGCTTGATGATGTCATGGCATTTCCGAATCATCCGGCAACCATAACGCTGCAACCGGGAGTCTACACCCACACGCAGCCCATGAGCACCGTCGTGCAAATCGCCTGGCGGGGTGAGGAAGGGACGTGCGTGCCCTATACTTACGGCACCACGTTTTTGCTGGAAAAACGTATGGCGCCCACCCTCATCCAGGGCGCGACCGGCAATCCGGCCGATGTGGTGATCTTGGGAGGATTGCCGTCATGGACGAATACTTATTCCAATGTAGTGTATGGACTCTCGCTGAATAACAATACGGGCCTGGTAACAATAAGCGATCTGACCATCATGACCAATGGCGGGAAGACAGCCAATGGCACCGGCGATGGCGCGCTCAATGTTATCAACACCAATGGTTGGCTCACCCATTCCATCATCGCCGCCAACAAAACCGATGCCAACCCCCTCTATCGCGAATGGCTCGAAGAAGAAAAGGGATATAAACTGGACATAGATTCAGAAGGGGTTTACCTCTACGGCCCTTCCACATATTTTACTATCGTTCACAGCCTGATGGGGGGAAATTTCCATACCGGCGTCATGCTCGCTGAAGACGCCCATGCCTGGATTATTGGCTCGTTGATCCGCGGCAACGGCTGGTTCCCCGCCTCATGGGGCGATTACAATGAATATACCGGCAAAGGACAGGGGGTGGTCACGCTGGGTGGATTTACCCATTGTTACCGAGAAAACACTCAGGCCAAAATCTGGAACACGATCATTATGCGAAATTCAGGCGCCGGCATCTTGCTCAGAGGCCATTTCACTGACACGGTCACGGGAATAGCGCACAACACGATTGAGCAAAACGCCCAGTACGGGATATTGTTGGAAGTCCTGACCCTGGATACCCCCAACATCAGCGTGTTCATCGCGAACAATGTCGTGTTAAGCAATTCAGTCGGCGGCATTTCAATATCCAACAGCATCTCCAGCACGCAAGGCGCCACCATCAAACTCTACAACAACAGCAGCAGCGGCCACCCCGCGGACAAGAATTATCTGCCGCCCGGCTTAGAGGGCGTCGTTGGCTACACGGAAAGAAGCGCCAACCTCAGCCCGGCTGATCCCCGCGTCCACCCGGAGACTTTCCGCTTGCTGCCCGGCTCCCCGCTGGCTGCCGCCGGCTGGGGCGCCCCACCCCCTGATATTTCCAGCTATGATCGGGTAAACTTAAAACACTATGCCTTTCACGAAGAAACCCTCGGCCTGTGGTGCGGATTACACAGCGCATTGCACAAAGTAGATCCGACCTATCAAAACCCCTGCCTCACGCATCAACTGTATCTCCCCCTCAGCCTGAAGACATTATCCGCCGCCGTGCGCCATTAAAAAACCTATCCGAGAAGTATAGCAATGGGGCAACACTACCTCGAGTCTGGCGGCTGAAGTCGCTTTTCAGAAAATGTTTTTTCGGCGGCGGGCGCAGTCCGCCGCCGAAAAACACCCTGCAAACGGCACCTTTAGACACAAATCGCGCGTCAAAACGAATTTTCGGATAGATTCCAAATCGTTACTGGCAGAAATCATCGAGTCGCTTCAAGAAATGAAAGCTTTCAGGTGCTACAAAGCCGATTTAGAAAAACTATTAGAGATGTTGACAAAACTAATGATGATTCCTTATTATCGCCCCTATTACGACTATCGAGAATTGCTGGCCGCGCTGACCCCGGTTCCCGCGCGGCAAAAGTTTACGGCGGCAATGGCTAGGCACGCCCGAGTTCGCTATGGTCTCGATTTTACGTATGGTCGCGCCGGATTATTTGCGATTTTGCATGCATTGAAGATCACGGACGCTGAAATCATTTTGCCGGCCTATACGTGTATGGTGGTGGCGCACACGATAGAGGCCTCTGGCAATCATCCGGTGTTTGTAGACATTGACCTGGCAAATTACAATATGGCCCTTGAGGGTTTGAAGCATGCCATGACAAAACGCACCCGGGTTGTCGTGGCAACCCATTTATACGGTTATCCAGTAGATGTCGCGGCCATTCGAGAAATTGTTGGGGGTGACGTCTTTATTGTTGAAGATTGTGCTTTAGGTGTACAGATGCTGGCAAAAGAGGGGAGAGGAATACAAGGAGATTTTGGGATATTCAGTTTTGGCGCGGCGAAACCCCTATCGGTTTATGAAGGGGGGATTGTGGTTACTGACTCTGCCGACCTGTACGAAGCCGTAAAAGCTTATCGTGACGTATTCATGACTAAATCATCCCCGAAATCTTCCGCTAAACGGTGGGGACGATTTTTAAGCAGTTATATGCTTAGAAAGTGTACTTATCAATTCATATACCGTCTTAAATATGGCGGGCATACAAGTACGAAATCTGCATTACCTCCCGATCATCTCCCCTACGACGCCAATGCAATTTTACCCGAGTTTCAATCCAGAATAGGGTTAATACAGTTGCAAAAGCTAGAGGTCATTTTGCAGAAACGCCGCGCCTTAGCTCAAACGTATGATAACGAATTACATGATTGCATCAGAGTTTTTCCGGCGCCCCTTGTTGACTCCGCGACCTATTCGCACTACACGATACGTGTTCCTCATCGGGATCAAATCGGCTTCATACAGCGTATGGTCCAATGTGGGGTCGCCGTTGATAGCGCCTATAAATATGCTTTACCATATCTGGCGCCTTATCGCTCCCCTATCCAAGGGGATTTCCCCCGAGCTGCGCAAGCCGCCAGAGAAGTGATCAATCTGCCATGCTATCCCCACTTAGACCTGTCCGACGTTCACTATATAATTGCATGTGTGGCTAAATGCGCAAAACCCTAAAATCACCCCCTCTGAAAATAGGGATTGGGGATTGGGGATTGGGGATTGGGCTGTCCCAATCCCTAATCCCCAATCGCGAATCCCTGCGGTGACATTTTTATCCAACCGCCGGTGAACCGCCAGTTAATGAGGAATTCTTCGGAAAAAAGAGAATGGCTCCCTTAAAGTTTTCTCGTTGGCGGTTTGCGTCCGCCAATGAGAAAAACAACACATTCTGGAGGTCAATACCTATATGAAAAGCTATCGGCAAGAACTATGGTTAGAGACACCGACGCGACGCGCATTCATCAACATCACACCCCAGGTAGAGCAGTGCCTGCGCGCCAGTGGGATTCAAGAAGGATTGATGTTAGTCAATTCAATGCACATAACGATAAGTGTAACTCAATTGAGACAGGGGTAGGCAAAGAATAGGAAAGGGTTGCAATCCCGTCTTTTACCGTGACCTTTGCGTCAAACACGTCCAGAATTTCACGCTTAGTTTTACTGTTGGCGTTGTCTATCCCCTTTGCTATATCCTCAGCATACCGCACCGCCGCCAGGATCACCTCATCGGTCAGCCGTCGCCGAGCTAGTATATCCTCAAGGACTAGCCGTCGGGCGTCCAATGCCTCGTAACGGGCGTTCAATTCGTCTATCTTCTCTTGCAGTGTTTTTTCGACTATCCCGCGCGCCTTTTCAAGTGCCGCCACGATAGACACCGCTTTGGCCTCGGCGTCGGTCAACATTTCCTTGACGGTTGCCAGCTCTTCACGTTGCGGGTCAAAGGCGTCCAGTTCTGTCTTTTGCGCTTCCCTCAGTTTGCGCTCAAATTCTTCAGGGTACTTGATCACCATGAGAATATGATCCCAGACCGCTGCTTCCAGGACCTCGGCGGGCATATACCGTTCAAAACAGCTACATTCCACCACACCGGCCAGCCCAACCATCGAATTACAATGATAATACCGATATAATTTTATCTTATTTGGTGTTATCCCCACCATCGCACGCCCGCACCCACACCGGATCAAGCCGCTCAACAGGTAGTTATGCTTGGCGTTACGTTTTGCCTTGCGGATATTGCGCTCCCGCTGTACCTGTGCTAACTCCCAAGTTGTGGCATCCACAATGGCGGGAACCTGGATAGTGTGATCGTCCCCTTGCCTTTTACGGTCGGCGTTATAGTGCCATTCCCCTTTGTGTTAGTATGTAAGCAGCAAGGGCCGCGGGACGCTGCGGCACTTGCGCCGGGCACGTTCTGGCGCACACTAACCGTGTTGAGTAGCGGGAACGTAGGCGCCGGGGACGCTACGTGAGGGCCGGTCGTTATACCTATGGAACGCCGCGCGCGGGGACGCGCCTCCGGCCAGTCCGCCGTTGTGTTTGACCGCCCGCTCGCTTCCACTCAACTGGGAGTATCCGTTAAGATAGGGTACCGCCCGTATCTGTGTGTGAAGTTGCGCCCTACTAACTGAACGTGCCCGGCCTACGCAAGGCAGGTGGCCTTGCGCCATTGAGTAAAGGAGCGCGATGAACGAGAATCTGAGTATACCGCAACGTTATATCGGTCTGGATGTGCATAAGCACTACCTGGTGGCGGTCGGGGTGACGCCCGACCGCCAGCGGGTGTATGGCCCGCAGCGCGTGGAGCTGAGCCGGCTGGATGCCTGGATCGCCAAGACGCTGACCCCGCAGGACGCGGTGGTATTGGAGATGACCGGCAACAGCTATCAACTCTACGACGAACTCTTGCCCCACGTCCAGTCGGTGACCGTGGTGCATCCCCCGCACGTCAAATTGATCACGGCGATGCCGGTGATGAATGACAAGCTTGCCGCAGCGCGCTTGGCCGAGTTGCACGCCGCCGGGCTGTTGGAGGGCATCTGGGTGCCGCCGCAGCCGGTGCGTGAACTGCGCGCCCTGATCGCCCAGCGCGGCAAGATGGTGAAGTTGGCGACGCAGGCCAAGAACCGGCTGCACGCGGTGCTGCACCGCTACCACCTGGCCCCGCCCGAGGGCGACCTGTTCAGCGCCGCGCAGCGGGAGTGGTGGGAGCACCTGGCCCTGACGCCGGTGGAACGGGTGCGCATTGCGTGTGATCTGAGCACGCTCGAATGTGCCCGCACCCAGAGTGCCCAGATCGAAACCGTGCTCCACGAATTGGCCGCCCAGGAGGAGCGGGTGGTCTATCTGGTGCAACTCCCCGGCGTGGGCGTGCTCACCGCCTTGACGCTGCTGGCGGCCATCGGCGACATCACCCGCTTCCCGACGGCCAAGCACCTGGTGGGCTATGCCGGGCTGGGCAGTCGCCTCCACGACAGCGGCCAGACCACGCGCCGGGGGCGACTCACCAAAGACGGGCGGCGCGACCTGCGTTGCGCAGTGGTGGAGTCCGCCCACAGTGCCGCCCGCACCCATCCGCACTGGCAGGCCGAGTTGGCGCGGCTCGAACCCCGCCTGGGCTACAACAAAGCCATCGTCGCTATTGCCCGCAAACTGCTGGTCAGCGTGTGGCACGTCCTGACCCACCAATGCGTCGACCGTTTTGCCGAACCCGAATTGCTGGCGCGCAAACTGTTCGCGTTTGCCGAAACCCTTACCGTCGCCCGCCGTCCCGAGCAGCAAACCGCCGCCGCCTATACCCATCACCTCCTGGTCCGCCTGGGCTGCGGCGCCGATCTGGCCACCTTCCCCCGCGGCGCCAAGACGATTCACTTGCTGCCGCCCGACCCGGACGCGCCCACGGCCTGAGCGCGCGTCACGCTGATTTCAGCGCCCGGGCTATTCCGGTCTTTTTTCTTAGAAGATAGCTTGACCTCGGTGGCCCGTAGCGCCCCTCCCCGTGCAAAGTCCCCCTTTGCCTGCGGGTGGTTTCACGCGCCTCGCCTCCGATCTTCACTGACACTGATCTTAGCGTAATTTTGGGGGCTTGACAATCCCTTACATCTGTGTAGGCATAGTGCGTGACCTGGCCCAACGGGTCAATGAGCGCGACCCGGCGGCCCAGGAGGTCATACGCGCTGGTGGTCGCCGCATCCAGGCCATCGGTGGTGGAGATGACGCGCCCGGCGGTATCGTAATCCTGCCACGACACCACACCCTCCGGCGTGACGGTCTCCACCTGACGGTCGAGGATGTTTTTATGACATCCAATTCCACAATTTCCAGCAAATACTACTGGTGATTTAATTTCATAATATATACATAGTAAACGCCAGTATCTGGCAATGGTGCTTTGTATGCTTCTTCGGGTGCGAAATCCCCTGCGCGCGTCACTATCCGTACCCAGGCATCTTGGGGAATGTCTTGATGCCCAACATTGGCTAACATAACGATTTCGTTCCTCCCATCATTGTCGGTATCTGCTACCAGAAATCTGGGAAAAACTCTGTCTGTATAAATATCCAATGCGTCAATGGCATCAACGAGAGTATTATCCACAATGTATTGCCCTTCCCGCAGATCCAAAACAAGACCTGATCCAAAGATGATCTCGTCTTTGGTGTCATCATCCAGATCCCCTGTGGCTAGGGACCAGGCTGGAACAGAAAGTTCATGACGCCATACAAGATGGTAGCGATTGCCCTGCCACTGATAAATATCCAGATACATATCGCGGAGTGAGCGAAACCTGCTTCTAGACTTTAGCCGATAGGTTTTGGGTCCCCAGAGCACAAGCACTTCATCCAGTTCATCACCACTGACATCAGCGGTTTTCATCTGTACCACATACTTGTCATTATAGTCGGGGAGTATGTCCGTTGGACTGAAGTTATGGTCTTGCCACACCTGCAAGTGCAAAACCGGCGTTTCCCCCGACCAGTCGCTTACAATGTAATACAGCTCCCCCAGTACGCTAGGCAAACGTTCCAGGAGCAAGGTGTAGCCTTCTTGTTCGAAAAGCGTGGGAATAAATCCCGATGATTTTCGGTTGACCATCACCATAGCGGTTTTCGCTTCGACAAATATTTCCTCGCGCTCTTGGCATGACGAGATCTCCGAATTGGGAACCAAAGCATCATAATTCGTGGCAGAAGACACAAACAAAGTCGAAACCCCATCCAGCTCCACCGGGCTCAGATGATAGACAGATCCCAAACAAAGCGTCTCCAAGAGGGACTGGGTGACATTGTCACGCAGGGTCACAATGCTCAGATAGCCGTTTTGATTGGTGCGCCAGGGGCTGCTGCCCACAATCAACACGCGCTCACCATCCCAATCCATCAGTGCCATACTACTGGTTTGAGCGATGTCCAAAAAGTGTGGGTTTTGTTCAACTGGTAACAAGTGTTCCAGAACATAATCTGTACCATCCCATACGAAGGCTTTGACGCTTGCTTGCTCAGTGTTGAGTATGTCTGGGTCATAAGACTTATTCGTAGGATCATAATCCAGCGCCGGTAGACTAATCAACAGCTCATTACGAGTATCCCTATCAATATCTCCTACCAGCATAGGCAATGTGCTCCCCCATACATCAACTATAGGTCCAAGCCAGGGCACCTCAAGTTTGGTGACCTTAGAGATGACGAAGGAACGCTCAACAACTGGCATAATCAACTCTACCGGTTGTTGAACGACAGTAACCGTAGCGGTCAATGTTGCTGCTGGTGTCTCAGACACACCTGGCTTCGCAGTCACCATTTCGCTTGTAGGTGTAGTTGAAGGCGTCAAAGTCACAGAATGAGATGCTAGGCTGTGGCAACCCACCAATAGTAGCGCGATAGTGAGTATGGCGATTTGTTTGCACATATCTATAACTCAAGTTGCCACCTTTAGGCAGTCAATACTAAAAGCTAAGACAAAGAGTACAATTTTGAGTTCGAAACCCACCGGCGTCACCGCGTGAATGGTCTTAGGGAAACGTTGCGTGATCACACTGCCGGCGGTCTCCACCATTTTGCGATAGTGATGCTGTAGGTAGCGGGCCCAGGGCGGGTCGGGGCGTTTAGAGTTCTTCTTCCGCATGGGCTGTAAGTCAATCCCATCGGTGTCGCGTAAGTCATCTTCGAAACCATAATCGTTGTAACCCCGGTCGGCATATATGGTAGCTCCTGCTGGCAGATCAAAGGCATAATGCGGTAGTGTACTGACATCGCTCGTTGAGCCAGGAGTCAAGAACACCTCGACGGGTTGTCCGTCTTTGGTGATTAACAAGTGCAATTTCAGTCCATAGAAGTAGCGTTTCTTACTGGCGATATAGCCCCGATCACGTTCCGTGGTGTACAGCCGCCCGCGCGGGATCCGAATGTTATCACATACCGGGATGGGAAACGAATCAATACTGTAAATGGACTCCGTATTGAGCTCTTTCCAATATTCACCAAGTGATGAAAACAACGTCAGGAACAAGTCTCTGATGCGATGCAGCCGCCGATTGAAGCGACTGGCACTCAGCATGTGGGGAATGTAGTTGTGTTCCTGCAAAAAAGTACAAGCCTGCGCGTAATTGCCCCCGTAATACAAGACCGCCGTGATGGCCGTGGTCATCACTTCGGCATCACTCATCTGGCATTGCGGGTCTTCGTAATGATGCAGCGCTTTCAACAGGTCGTCACACAGGCAATACACGGCTATAATGTGGGTGTCCATAGATTCCTCCGTAGCGTTAGGGTTTAGTCACCACTAACTATACGAGGAATCTATGGATTTCCTACTTCTCTTTCAAGGTAGCAACTTGGGTTATCTATATGACTCCTATTTACCTGGGGTGAACAACCGACCAACATCTGAATAGTCTTCGCATTTGTGATTTCTCCAGTCGCAATTCTTTAGATCGCGAGAATTCCAACCGTTGGAATAGAGTTCCCAGACCCGCCACCCGTAGGCTTGAGCAGTATCGTTTCCAGGGCCATATCGATCTAGGGCCGCTTGCCAGTCACTCTCACTATCAGTAAACCCTCCGTTGAGAATGGATTGCATCTGCATTTTGTAGAAAAAGAACCGAATGCCGTATGCGATAGTATCAAAAGGTTCCCCCTGAAATTCTGAACCAACATTGATAAAACCCCAAGCATAGGGGTCAACATATGTACCCTGCATCGCTTTGAGACCTTCCAAGTCCCTGAAAGTGACAAATCCATCTCTCACCTGCATTACATTGCCAATGTCCCCAGGTGCTTCACTCTGACCGACGCCGGTCTCTTCAAAAGCAATAGCCTTTATTAGATTGGGGGAAACATTTGGTAGGTTCGCCGCACTCCCTGATCTTTGTTTACGCCAATTCCAATAGCTTGTCCAACCGGAAATTATCCAATCATATTTATTGTAATCAATACCCTTAATTTGTTCGTATGAAGGATTTTCGTAACATTGCATATCATTTAGGATATTGTTAGGATGAGATGGGCTAATCGGGCTCTCTTGGAAGTTAAGAGCCACAATCAATCGAGCCATATATGCTACTTTAGGATCAGGGTCTGCAATTCCGGTCAGTTCATTTGTCCCAATATCTAAAGGTTTACTAGTAGCTGTCCAAGCTATTAGAAGAAGTTGGCGATATGTATCCCAAGGTATTATCTCCGCCAGACCGCTTGGATCATTCTTATTTATGGGATTGCCACCAACATAATTGAACTTGTGTAAAGTATGGGGCTGCCTTACGTCTCCGCTCCACGGATCGACCTGCGTAAACCGTCCTGTCGCTCCATCGTACCACCGCGCCCGCAGATACGTCAACCCCACACCCGCATCGAACCACTCCCCGGTGAACCCCAACCCCGTCTGCGCCTCGCCGATTTCTTCACCATACGGCGACCACTCGCGGGCGGCCGTCACCGCGCCAGCGGCGTCAGTCTCCTGGCGCACACTTCCCAATGCGTCGGGCAACACAAACGTCCAGGCCGTCCCGCTCTGCCAGCCCAGGGTATCGTAGCCGATGAGGTACAGGGAGTCGCCATCGCTCAACAACTCCGGCACGCCCGTGGCCCAGTCCCAGGTGAAGGTGTCAACGGATTGCACGGAGGTAACGGATTGGGAACGCGCCAGCCGCAGGCCATCGGCATTGTACGTATACACCAGCGTCGCCGTGAGACTTTGCGCCCGCACCATCCGCCCGGCGGAATTATACGTGTAGGTAAACGTGCCATCGGAGAGCAGGTTGCCCCGTCCATCCCAAGTGTACAGCACGCCATCCGCACTTGTCAAGCGATTGGCCGCGTCATAGACGTAGGTGTGAACTGCGGTATCCGTCATTGCCGTGCGGTTGCCGACGGGATCATACTGGTAGGCGTACTGCTCACCGGTAGAGTAATCGGCGGCAGTCAGGCGATAGAGGGCATCATAGGTGTAGCTGATCCCGCGCGGGACGCCGCTGCCGGTCTCCGTGACGTGCATGCGATTGCCGGCGGCGTCCAGCGTGTAGGCGTAGTGCGCCAGCACGGTTGTTCCACGCGCGTGCAGCAGGGCGGTCAGGCGGCCGGCGGGGTCATAGGTGGGCGTGGTCTGGACGCCAGATTACATAGCCCCATTGTCATAGACCAGATGCCATACTGGCAATAGGTTAAGGTAAGCGGGTGAATACGACAGGTTCTCCTACAATTTCTACATATCCAAACTCATTTGTTTCTTTATCATGTATTTCCAGACGCTTCTGTACGGTCAGGGTGTAGGTACCCGGTTCAGATAATTCAAACCAAGTATCTATACGGAAAACTTCTTGAAAAGGTTGGTCTGGATAAATGCCCTGTTCCAGAAAGGAAGTTCTCGCACCCATTGTGGTGATTCCATCTTCCGTCATCTGTACAATTTCTCCCTGTGCATCTGTAATGTACAACTCGAAATTAAGATGAGGATTATAGCGAGAAAATCCCACATCCGTATCATCCAAAACTGATATAGTTGCAGTAATTATGATAGGCTCTCCCTGGGTATAGTTATCATTGTTGGTTGTAGCTCGTATTACACAAGTTTCACAAGTTACGACTACCGGCTCTCGCGACGATGTCTGCTCACGGCAATTGGTAGTGGCTATCATCAACAGAATGAATAGGAGGAATGTGCTGCCTCTCCATATCGAAGCTATATACTGCCTATACTTTCGCATATTTACATTCACCATAATTTACATGAACCGATTCGGTAGAAAGCTCTTCCGAATACTGTGCCTATCACAAGGCAAAATCCCCGTTAACATAACTTGACCACTTGACACGCTACAGGACACTGAGGATTAGCAAGTTATTGGGCTTTCATTTAAGACACGATATTGGTATGTCTGCAAGCAGCTTAGAAGATGTTGAGCGCATATCGGTTACACAACGCCACTGCTCATCAACCCATGCCTTGGCATCCGTCGGACGCCCCCAAGTGCCATTACCTCCTAGTCGGGTTTTTCCAGCCCACCTCCAACCAATCACTCCCAACGGTATGCGTTCGTTCCCTGTATCTGATTGCCACATAAGATATGTTTCAAATTGTTCGGTAACACTGACCTGTTCAATGTCTAAGGGGTTAGAATGTCCAAATGGATGCACGGGGGCCATGGGCGCATCGGCCATTTCGAGCGTCACTATACCCGGTGAACTTACATAGCGGAAGTCTTCGTAAGTATATTTGGGACGCTCAGGATCATTGTAGTTGTCATATGAAAGTCCTGTGGGTAGTAAGGGATATGGATCACCGTCCGTAAACCATTGGTCCAACGTGGTTTTGTAACAGCACCTTCCATTGCTTTCGCGCCATTCCGTTTCAGAGTTTCCTATCTGGACAAACTCGAGGTTCCCTGCTGCATTCTCAGGTACTAACACAGTAGCCTTGAGGATTATACCTGGAAGTTTTCCATCTTTTCTAGGATGACCAAAATGAAGACTCTGCTGCTCCCAACTGTCCGAGACATCAACTTCGCCCAGAGTCGCAGTGAAAGATTGAATCTGCGGCGTGCCTTCTGGCAAATCAGTACATGTTGGAGGTGTAGGCGGTGGCGAGAAATCACAACACCCTGCGAGCGATCCCAACGCCAACACTCCCATGCATACCAACATCACCCACGGATGTTCACCTTTGCGCCGTTTTCGTCCCGGCCACACCTGGACTACCGCCAGCGGCAGCAGCGCCAGCCAGATGCCCAGACTCGGGTCAAAGTAACGCCCACCCTGGTAAAGTAATCCAATGCTCCAATCATACACCCCGCCGCAGACCAAGTGACTTACCGGGCCCTCCGGCCCTTCCAACAGCGTCCCATCCGGATCGAACAGCCACGCGCTGACCACCGCCCCGTCTGCATCCACACCCTGACGCACGTAGCCTTCCGCGTCGGGGAGGTAGTACAGCGGCACATCGTCGCGGAACTCGCCCAGGCAGTCGTGGCCGTAGAGGTAGGCCACGGTTTCCGTCGGGGTGGTTTCGGCGAGGATGCGGCTTCCGGCGGCGTAGTCGAGGGTGTAGCGGGTGGTTTGGCCGGTCACGGAGACGGCGACGCGCGCGCCAAGTCCATTATACGCAAATTCGGTGGTCAGGGTAAAGACGGTGACGTTGACCAGTTGCCCGGCGCCGTCATATTCAAACGTGCGCACGGGGACGCCTTGCGTGTATTCGGCCAGCATTTGCCCGCGCGCCGACCAGGTGTAGGTATAGGCGCGCCCGTCGCTCACGGCGCGGTCGGTGAGGCGGTTGGCGGCATCGAAGGTGTAATCGGTGACGACTGTGCCGCTCAAGGGGGTGGTGCTGGCCATTGCGCTGCGGTTGCCGGCTGCGTCGTAGTGATAGACAAAGGCTGCGCCGGTGGAGTAATCGGCGGCGGTCAGGCGATAGAGGGCGTCGTAAGTATAGCTGATCCCGCGTGTGACGCCGCCGCCGGTCTCCGTGATGTGCGTGCGATTGCCGGCGGCGTCCAGCGTGTAGACATAGTGCGCCAGCACGGTGGTGCCGCGTGCGTGGAGCAGGGCCGTTAGTCTTCCGGCACCATCATAACCGTGTGTGGTGACCACACCGTTGGGCAGCGTGGTGGTGATCAGACGGCCGGCGGGATCGTAGCCGTAGGTGGTCGTGCCGGTGGCCCAGTCGGTGACGCGGATGAGGCGGTTGTCGGCATCGTAGGCGTAATATGTAGCTGTGGGTTGTGCGTTGTGGGTTACGGTGAGGGTAGTACGGTTGCCGACCAGATCGTAGGCATATTCGACTGTGCCGGTGAACGGATCGGTGACGCGGACGAGGCGGCCCAGGTCGTCGTACTCGTAGCTGGTCACGCCGGAGGTGTCCGTCATTGCCGTACGGCGGCCTAACGCATCATAGGCATATTCCACGGTGGCGTCGGGATACTGGATTTCAACCAGGCGATTGAGGCCATCGTAGACGTAGTGTGTCACCAGACCATCGGCATCGGTGACGACGGTGCGGCGACTCAGGGCGTCGTAGGCGGTGAAGGTGCGGTGGCCCAGGGCGTCTTCGACGACGACCGGGCGACCCAGCACGTCGTAGGTGGTGAAGGATTGGGTGTAGGCGCGCGCGTTGGTGATGACAGTGCGGTTGCCCAATACGTCGTAGGCATAGCGTGTCACAACGTTGGTCGCTTGATCCGCTGATCCGCCGCTCCGCTGATTCTCCGTCACCGCGACCAGACGATTGAGCGCGTCATAGCCGTAGGCGGTCACAATGCCGTTGGCGTCAGTGATGGCGGTCTGGTTGCCCAGGGCGTTGTAAGCATAGTGCGTGGTCTGGCTCAACGGATCAATCACCGCGATCCGCCGCCCCAACGCATCATACCCGTACTCCGTAATCCTGCCGCCTGCGTCCTGCATCCTTGCCACGCGCCCGGCGGTATCGTAATACTGCCGCGCTACCACGCCTTCCGGCGTGACGGTTTCCACCTGGCGGTCAAGGGCGTCGTAGACGAAGGTGGCAGTGTGCCCGCGGGCATCGGTCTGGCCGGTGCGGCGGCCCAGCAAGTCGTAGTGGGTGAGCGTGGTGACGGCGACGCCATCCAGGTAGCGGGTCGTAGTGATCACGCGGCCCAGGGCGTCGTAGCCGAATTCGGTGCGGTTTCCCAGGGCGTCGCGCGTCGCGCTGCGGCGGTCGCGGTCGTATTCGGTGACGGTGCAGAGGTTGGTGTCCGGCGACGCGGGCGGGAAGGCGCAATCGTCCGCGCCGGTAATCGGCGCGCCATCCCAGTTGGCCACACTGAGGAAGGCGCGACCGTAGGCGTCGTAGACGGTCAGGCTCGTCTGCCCCAGGGCGTTGGTGGTAGTGATCTGGCGGCCCAGCGCGTTGTAAAAGGTGCGGGTGACCATAAAACACCCACGGGCAGGGAATACTCCCTGCCCGTGAGATGAGCCAACTTCAATCGCCGCGCGCCTCAGTCCAGGTAACACACCTGCAACCACGGCCGCTGGGCAACCGTCGTCGCCTCGCTGCTGGGATAGACGGTGTACTCCGTAGCCAGCGGACTATCCAGCAAGAAGCCATAGTTGAAGTAGGTCCCCGCCCGCCAGGCGCGTACCAGGGACGTGACCCCCACAGTTCGCCAGCCGGCCGCCGCGGCGGTGGTAAACGCCCCTTGCACCGGCGCGGCAAAACTGCTGCCAAAGCTATCCCACGTCACGGTGCTCTCATCCCAGGCGGCGGTCACCCGATGCACATTGACGGTGTCGCCGCTGCCGGCGCTGCTCTGGTACACTCCCAGCGTCGCGGATACCACCGCGGCCGACGTGGGTAGCCCGGCGTCGGCCAGGTCGAACCACAACAGCGTGCGCATGAAGCCGCTGCCGCCCGGCAGGTTCGCCACCGGGCGGAAC
Organism: Chloroflexota bacterium; assembly: GCA_029555965.1. Lineage (GTDB taxonomy): Bacteria > Chloroflexota > Anaerolineae > B4-G1 > SLSP01 > JAKQHY01. Next base: position 64,794 of record JAKQHY010000173.1, read on the forward strand.
AGCCGCCCCCCGGCGTGTCCCGCCGGATCGTGTCCTTCCGCATAACCGGTATACAGGCGCACGCCGTCGCCAGTGGCATAGGGATCGCCTTCCCACAGAGTGGCGTCGGCGGCATCCCCCAGCACGCCGGGTTGCAGCGTCACACACGCCGGACAGCCCACCGTGACCGTCACGGCGTCATAGCCCGTGCCGCCGTCGTCGTCGCGCACGGTAAGCCGCACCTCGTAGAGGCCGGGGGCGGTGTAGGCATGCGTCACCGTCAATTGGTTGAGTGTACTCGCGCCGTCGCCGAAGGTCCAGGTGAGGGTGTGCGTATCCAGCCAGCCGGGATCGGTGTAGACGCCGGTGAAGGTCAATACTTCTCCCACCAGGAGGCAGTCGGGCGTCACGGTGACGCGCAGATGATCGGTGGCGCTCAAGTCGGTGGTGTCCGTCACGGTCAAGGTCACGGTGTAGACTCCAACGGTTGTGTAGGTGTGGGTGACGGTCAGCGTATCCGTGACGTGCGTACCATCGCCCAAGTCCCAGCGCGATGTGTGCCCGGTGGGCGTATCGGCATCGGTGAGGACGGCGGTGAAGGTCAGCGCGTGGCCCACCTGGATGCTCCGATCTGGGCCTAGCGTCACTTCCGGTTGTCCGGATACCGGGGCAGCGACCAGAGAGAAATCCGCAGTAGTTTCTTGGAACTCCCCCGTGGGATCGGTGGCGCGCACCCGGATGAAGTAGGTGCCGGTAAAGCCGGTCGCGGGCCACACGACCGGGAAGGTCGCTGTCTCGGCCGCCGCCACCGTGACGGTCTGCACTGTCTGGAAGGTGGTCAGCCAGCCCACGTACTCAAAGGTGGTGGTGATTTGTAAGGTTTCTGGCGTGCTGTCCAGCAGGTTGGTCGCGGTGACCGTCGCCGTCACCGGCTGGCCGAGGGTGTAGGTGCCCTGGGCCGGCGTCACGTCCAACGCAAAGCGCGGTAGGGACACGGTGGCGGAAGCGCGGTTGTTGTCTTCATAGAACTCGGTCACTTGCGCCAGCGGGTCCACGACGACGTACAGGGTGTGCGCGCCGCCCTGCCCCTGGATGTTCCAGCCGGTGGTGACGTTGGTCATGGCGCCGGCGGCCAGGAGGGGCAACGGTTGGGTGCCCAACAGGGTTCCCACCCCCGGCGCACCATTCCAGAATTGCACCGTCGTCGTGACCGCCGGGAAGCCGCCGCGATTGTAGACCAGGGCGGATACCGTGCGCGTGAGGCTGCCGGCGGCGGACAGGCGCGGCGCCGCCACCGTGAGATCGGCCGCGTCCACGCCGTACCGGAAATGCGTCTGCCGCGTGGCGCTGAGACCGGCCACGCCCAGGTGGACCGTCAGGAGATGATCGCCCAGGGTGATGGGCTGCGGCCAGGTGAACGTCACCGTCTGCGTACCGGTGAGCAGGGTGAGCGGGTAAGTGGGCTGGCTCAAGCCGTCCAGGGTGAACGTAAGGGTCGCCGCGGTCGCCAGGTCGGCATAGAGGCCGACCTGCGCGATCACCGGCGCGGCCGGATCCGCGTAGATAGTCTGGTCGGTAGCCAAGTCCAGCAGCGCCACGGCGCCCACGGTGAAGTGCTCGGCGCCAGACGCATACACTACCTCGTCCGGGTCGAGGGCGCGCAACCGGTAGACCAGTTGGTGCGCCCCGCTGTACGCCGTGCTCAGGGTGTGGCTGAGAGCCAGGCGGTTATTGAGCGCCGCCGCGAGCGGGACGGTACTGACCGTCGAGGCTGAACGGGCGCCGTCGGGGTAACGCAACCAGCTCTCCACCGCCACCGTGAGCGGTGCCGTGGACGCGATCTGCAAGTCCGCCCAGACAGTGTCGCCCGGGGCATACTGGGGGGCGCGCAACTGCGCGGCTGTCACCCGCACCCACGGCGCCGCCACGTCGAAGAGTGCGCTGCGGGTGGCGCCGCCGTCCAGGGTGTAGTCCAACCGATACGTGCCGCGCGCCAGAACGGCCGGCAAGGTACACTGGAAGTCGCTGACGGGGAGCATGAGGGTGGCGCTGCAGCCGGGTGCGGCGACCGCCAGTGTCCCGGTGGTGGCCGACGTGACCACCGTGGCCCGGACGACGGCGCCTGGCTCGTAGACGGCGCGGTCCGGGATGAGGGTCACAGGCGACTGCGCGACGCGCAGGTAGGTAGTGTTCAGATGCACGCCGCGCTGTTCGCCGGTTTCGTACACGCCGTAGAAGACCAGGGGGTGAGCGGACGCCTCGGCCAACCACGCTGCCGCAACGGTGTACGTGGCATTGCCTGCCAGGCTGAAGGTATGGGTCACTTCCTGGCCGGCGTAGACCGCGCGCAGTGCCAGGGGCGGCGTGGCCGCTGCTGTGCGGTTGGTGATCGTGAACTGCAAAGTCGCGGTAGCGCCTGGCGTGTAGGCCAGCGCATTCCAGGCGCTTTGCACGTCCAGGCTGACGCCCGCGACCGGCAACACCAGGTCGTAGCGGCGCTCGGCCAGCCAGACCTCGCCCACCAACGGGGCGCCGTCCAGCCCGGCCGGCGCCTGGAAACCGAAGTCTACCGTCGTTGCCGCGCCGCCAGGGAGCCAGCGCGTCTGCGCGGCGTCGAGGAGATTGCCCAGGGTTACACGCAACACCGCCGCCGCCGGCAACGCGCCGGAGTTGGCGACGCCAAAATTCAGCGTCACCCATTGCCCGGCGCGCACGGTGACAGAGGGGAAGGTCGTCAGGGTTAGTTCTGCACTGGGGACGGTCACGCTCACCCCGGTGGTCGCCAGGGGTAGTCCGGCAGCGGTGTGGAGGGTCAAGGTAACGGGCTGGACGCCGGCCGGCGCGGTATCCAGGGGCAGCGCCACCGGGACGGTCAACGCCGCACCCGGCGCGAGGCTCACCGGCGTGAAGACCTCTGCAAACAGCGCCTGGACTTGCAACGTGCCGCTGAGGGAATACCAGCCGGTATTAGTCAGGGCGGCGGTCACAGTCACGGTGGCGCCGGCCGCGGGCGCGGCGGTCGCCATCATGGTCGCCTGTGCGGCGGCGCGCACGGCAAAGGTCACGGCGCCGGTGGCCCAGGGGGTGGCGTAAGTCAGGGTGTAGTCCCCCGCGGGCAGGTCCCAGGATCGAGCGCCGCTCAGGCTCGCGCCGCGGAGCACCACGGCCGGGAAGGCCTCCTGGGCGACGATCTGCCCCGGCGCGCGGGTGACGGTGACCGCAGGGGTGAAGGTCACGTCCAGTTGGCCGGTGTTGGTGAAGCCGTAGGGCACGCGCACCGCGCCCACGGGGTACAGCGGCTGCGGCTGCCAGGCGGCGGTCAGGGCTTCCCCATAAGTCACCGTTTGGGTGAGCGTGCGGTTCAGCGCGCCGCCGATGGCGACGGTGAGGAGCGTGTCGGTGGCGATCTGGCGCGCGGCCAGGTGCGTCCACTGGGTCCCGGCGGGCAGCGGCACTAGCTGCGGGGTAGCGGCGGCGCCAGTCACCACGAGGGTCAAGTCCAACTCTCCGGGATTTTCCAAAGTCAGCGCGACGCTGAACGGCGTGCGCCCGGCGACGGCCGGCGCCGTCAGGGCGGCGTGGAGCGTGGGGGTGACCACGGTCACATAATCGGTGACGCTGGTTGACTCCCACCCATCACTGGCCCCTGCGGCAATGGCGTACCGCCCGGGGGTAGCGGGGGCGGTAAAGGTATAGGTGTAGGGCACGGCCGTCCCGTCGCCCGGCAGCCACAAAGTGGGGGAAAGTTCGAGGGTGGCGTCGCCCAGGTAGAGGGTCAGGTCCCCCCACTCGTCTGAGCCGGTAGACAGGAGTTGGAGAGCGCCGGAGACGGTGACGGGCGCCCCCGGCGCGACCACCGCGGGCGTCAGATTGACCTCCAAGCCGAGGGCGCCGAAGGTCACGTAGAATGGTTGTTGGTGGCTGGCCAGGGTTTGCCCCAGCGCATTGGTCAGTTGCCCGCGCAGGTAGTACTTGTCAGACATCGTCAACACGGGATACGGACTGGGGGTGTAGCCGGCGCTTTGCGCACCGGCGACATTGAACGGGGTGGTCTTTTGCCAGAAAACGGTGACCGGGCTGGCAGGGGTGTAACGCAGCGCGCCCGCCGCGGTGCCCAGCCAGCTTTCGCCGGTAGCCGGCACCAGGGCGAGGGCCTGCGCGGCGTCCACACTCTGGGTAATCACGGCTTGCCACAGCGCGGTCGTCGGGTCAAAGGTATCCACCTGTCCGGTGCGATGCCCAACCCAGAGAATCCCATCGTCATCCACCACCAGCGCCAGGGGATCGTCACTGCTCAAGCCTGAATTGTCCAGGGTGTAAGTGATCCAGGTACTATCGTTCCGCCGGCAGCTCAGGCCGCCCGGGTTTTCGGAGTTGCTCTGGTGCGCGAGCCAGACATTACCGGCCGCATCCACCGCCACCGCGCGGGTGGCATCGCTCAACAGCCCCGAAGTTTCGGCGGTGTAGGTCAGCCAGGAACTCGCGCCGGCCGGCAGGTAACTCAGCCCATCGCCGGTAACCCAGGCATTGCCGGCGGCATCCACGGCGATGGCGACGGGTTCATCAGTTAACAGTCCGGTATCCAGGGTATAGGTGAGCCAGGTCTGATCGGCGCGCCATACGCTGATGCCACCCGGATGTTCCCCCTCGTTTTGATTAGCAAGCCACACGTTGCCGGCAGCGTCGAACGTGATGGCCGTTGCCCGATTGCTCAGCAGGCCGGAGTTGCGGGTGCTATACACGGTTTGCGTGATGCTGCCGGGGTCCAGGACGACCACGCCAACCGGCTCGCTGGGGGAGCCGCGTCCCTCGCCAAAGGCAGTCCACACGTTGCCGATAGAGTCTACGCCAAGGGCGGTGATGCTCTGATCGCTCACCTCATTGTAGTCATAGGTATACCAGGCATCACCGGCGGTCAGAAGACATAACCGCGCCGCCACGCTTTCCCCTGCATATACCGCGCCAAACCAGCGGTTGCCAGCGGCGTCCAGGGTGATGGCGCGGATGTCAGTGTCCATACATGCTTCTGCGTCGAATACATTGCTATCCCAATGCGCCGGCGCCGGGAGCGGCTGCACGATATCCAAGCGCAGCGCCGCGGCGGTGAGTGGGGCGGCGCCGTTAGTCACTGCGCCCCCCACGTCCACGGTGGCCTCTTCGGTCTCGTTGGACAGTGGGTAAAAGGCTTCACCGGTAGCGACGGTCAGACTGACGCTGACGCCGGTCACATCGAGTAAGCGCAGCGCGGTTTCCGGGGCGGCGTCGGGTTGTTGCGCGGTCGCCAGCAGGGTGTAGACGCCACTGTGCGCCTGCGCCGGGACGGTGAAGGTGTAGGGTTGGGCCGCGCCCGCCGGGAGCGCCGTGGTAGCGGTGTGCTGCACGATGGCGACGCCCTGCCGGTCGAGCAGGCGGATGGCCACGGCTGGCGTGGCATCCACCCCGCCGGTATTGTGCAGGGTCAGACTGAAGGTCTCACCGGCGACCAGCGTGGTGGGCGTATCCAGTTCCCAGGTCAGTTCCGCTGCCGGGATGACGAGCACGCCGACCGGCCAGCGATACACCGCGTCGGAAGGTGAAACCGCCGTGACGGTGAGGGGGTGCATCCCG
>JAKQHY010000197.1 GCA_029555965.1 Chloroflexota bacterium
AATCTCCGGGCGGGGTATTTGGTTTTCTTTGTCAGTCATTCCCTTAAAGCTCCTCGACCATCTCCTGGACCCGTCCGGCGTCAGGATGCAGATAGCGCGTCGTCGTCGCCACGCTGCTGTGACCGAGCAACTGGGCCAGCGTGGCAATGTCGCCGCCGGCCTGCAAGAAGCGCGTGGCGTAAGTGTGGCGCAGGGTATGCGGCGTAATCTTCTGCGTCAGCCCGGCGCGCTGCGCAGCGGCGGCGAGTAACCGTTGCACATCCCGCGCCCCCAACGCCTGCCAGCTCCGGCTGAGGAACAGCAGTTTACTTTCCGGCGCCTGGGGGCGCACGGCGAGGTAGGCCCGCAAGGCCGCGCGGGCTTCTTTGGGCAAGGCCACCGACCTTTCCTTCCCGCCTTTCCCCTGCCGGATCAGCACAACGCCGCCCCGGTCGCCCAACTGCACATCCCCGATATTCAGGGATAACGCTTCGCTAATCCGCAAACCGGCCCGCGCCAAGACGTTGAGCAGCGCGACATTGCGCTTGTCCTGCCAGTCCGGGCCGTCTACCGCGGCCAGCAGCCGGCCCAGGGCGCGGGCGTCCAACGCTTCCACCGCCGGGGCAACTAGCTTGACGCCTTTCAGCCGCAGATTCCGCCCGTGACAGCGCAGTAACCCCCGCAGTGCGGCCAGGTGCAGGTTGATGGTGGCCGCCTGGTAATGCCGTTCCCCGCTGAGGTATTGACGATAGGCGCGGAGTTCCTCCACGGTGAGCAAGGCCACCTCCGGTTCACAGTGGTAAGTCTGGATGTACCAGGTGTGAAACTGCGTGAGGGCGTCGGCGTAGCGGCGGTGGGTCAGCCCCTCGTGATCGATTAGAAACGTCGTCGTGGCAGCTTGCCAGTTCATCATCCGTGTTCCTCCCGTTCAGACTAGATTATACAATATATTATACTATAATATATAATTTTGTCAATACATTTTTACAGAAAACCACCAAACTGCTTTATCGGACTGCTAACACCCAACAAAAACCGCCCGATGCGACTTGGCATCGGGCGGTTTTGTGTAACTGGGGCCGTAGCCCTAGAACAGTGCGGCCTGCTGCACGCCCAGCGCTGCCGGGACGATGGTCGCATGCCGGGGGCGTCAGCGGCTTACTGCGCGGGTCGCGATTGGCGCCGGTGTTAACGAACTGGTTGTCAATCATCGTCCGCAGTAGGCCAGGCATAGTCGGGTGATGTGGGCCACTCAGAGGCAGCGCTGCGCTTAGCGCGTCCCCGAGGGCTGTGGGCTGCTGTTTACGCAGGTAATAGCAGCAGCGCGCGCGGCGGTGATCAACAGTGGGGCGGCTCTCACGCTCCACTGGAAGCGGCCAAACCCGGAAATAGGGGGGCAGAGTCGGCAGGCAGGTGGGGAGAGCGGCCCAAAGTGGCAAAACAGCCCGGCGGTGCGGCGCCGGAACTGGTAAGGTCATTCCCTGGCGGGACGCACGACCGGGTGAAGCCATGGGGCAGTGGCCCACCAGGTTAATCCTGGTGAGCTCACCGCGTCAGCTAACTATCAGGCTGCTCCGCGCCTGACAGAGAAGGGCGTCACCCGCAGGTGTCACTGCGGATGCTTGGTCGTCAGGTCAGGGGAGCCGCCCGGTTTAGTAGCCGGGCATCCAATGTGGACGCCCAGGGTTAAGCGCAGCGTCCGTGAGTTGTACTCACGGCGCTGCGGTGCATATAGCTCTAAGTATGCGCTTGTTAAGATTCCCGGCCGGGTTGGTGCCAAGCCGGGGGTAGCTCCGCAGCCTTGATGACGCTGCTCAACGTGGGTCGTAGCCCTGGGGGTAAACCCTCGGTCTAGTCGGTGGCGTAGCCCCGGCCTGGCGACTACCGGGTAATCACCAGGCCGCGACCGCGCCGCCGGTGAGAGAGAACGGTAGCAATCAGCGCAAACACTCTGATTGCTACCGTACAACGTGGGCCGTAGCCCAGTTGGGTGCCGCTGGCGCGCGTGACCCAGCGTCCAGGTGGCACGTAGGTTTTAGGAGGAGGAACGTAGCATACAGCCCCAGGTGCGTGGTCAGCGCATCGAGGCGCGGTTCAGGGCTGAGGAGGTGGCAGCCCCTGGCTCAAACGCGGGCCAATAACCGCGCCTGAGCCAGAGACTGCCGCCCCGCATCCCGTGACCAACTCCGTACTCACTCCGTACCTACAGGGTGGGGCCGTAGCCCCGGCCAATAGTTTATCGGTGTAAACCGCTGGCCGCGACTACGGCACTCCCTCCAAAAAAACAACAGCCCCACACGTTGCGTCCCAGGTAGGATATGCCCGGAACCCCACGTGTGGGGCTGTGTCTATAGCCTAAATCTTACTTCATTATAGAAACAACGATAGGGTTGTCAAGTCCCCCTTTCTCTTTGCGTGCGTCCTTGATGGGCTGGACGATCTCCTGCACCTCGGCTCAGATGAGGGGGAGCGGCTTACGGGCGACTGCCTCAAGTTGGTGGATGAGCCGCGTCGTGGTTTGTGCAGCTATCCCCGGTTTGAATCCGTTTTTTTTCGATATCCTGACCGCGCCCATCAATCCAAATCATACCCCGCCACCTCCTTCGAGTACACTGGTGCATGGACAGATGGGGTGATGGGACTACAATATCTCCGTATGTCCTGGGCCAATACTTACGATATCCGTGAGGCAAATAGACCATGAGGAAAGTTCCTGCTTTGACCAATACAGTCTGTCATGCCAGCGGAGCGATTTGTGTATTTGCCGTTAGTGCTCAGGGGCTATGGGGGCTTTGGAAACGTGATGAGATTGAAAGGAGGAACTCCATGCGTAAGCTGGGGGTGTTGAGGTTGGTACTGGTCCTGATTCTGGCCTTAGTGCCTGTGCCGGGAATGTGCTCATTCGTTGCGGCGGCGGTTTCGCAGGTGCTTGAGGTGGCAAATCCCGACACAACGTATTGGGTGAGTTACAATGGGCAGGCGCCGTGGGCCAACTGCAAGGGCGCCACGCCGCTGAACGGTACAGAGGCCTGCGCCTTGAGCACGGCCAACGCGAACGCCTCGGCCGGGGATACGGTCTATCTGCGTGGGGGGACGTATTCCGGTCAGGAGATCCGCCCGGTCAATTCTGGAATCTCGGAGAGCGCGCGCCTCGTGTTTACGAGTTATGCCCAGGAGGAGGTGCTCATTCGAGACGCGGCCTATGGTATCTACATCTACAAGCAATCCTACATCACCGTCAACGGTATCAATTTCTACAGCCTGCGGCGTTTCTTCCGCATCTATGCCGGCCACTATAACACGATCAGCGCCTGCGATTTCGACACCCGCAGCCCCCAGTCCGGTGACTGGGCCGGGGCCATCATCGCCGACGATCCGAACGATGACACGCCGGCCAGCGAAAACTCAACCTACAACTGGGTGCACCATTGCACGTTTTATCGCTGGGTGTATGGCGCTTACGATGAGCATCGGGGAGGGCTATTGGATATCGGCAGTTGGGCCGAGGCCCCTGTTGACGAGAGCGATTACAATCTCATTGAGAACAACGTCTTTGCCTATGGTGGGCATCACACCCTGGGGGTTTACAGCCGCTACAATGTGATTCGCAACAACTATATCCACAACGAGACCAACCCAACTAACTGGGATTTCGAAGGCTACCGCGGTGCAATCACCGAGGGACCGGCGGCTGGATATAACCTTTACGCGGGCAACCGCTTTGGCTTCGCCGACGCCTCTGGCCTGGCGCTGCGATCGCGTCATAACATACTGCGCTTTAACACGTTCTACCACAACGGCAGCGGCGGTATCCAGGTGGTGTCCAGTGCGGCGGGACAGGATCACGCGGACTACAATCGCATCTATCACAACACGTTCTACCACAACGGCCATCTGGCCACTGACCCCGGCTTCCAGGGCGGGATGTACTTTGCCAACTGGAGCAACCAAAGCCCGGTGGGGAACGTGGTCAAGAACAACATTTTCTACGACAACAAAAATGGCCCGGTCACTTACGAGGGGCAGATCGATCCCCAGGTGGTCGAAAACAACTGGGATCAAAACGACTTGAACCCCGGATTCGTCGCTCTGTCGGGCAGCAACCCAGACGACCCCAGCTTGCCAGACCTGCGCCTCGAATCCGCCAGCCCGGCTATAGATGAAGGAATCTGGTTGACGACGATCACGAGCGCGGGTGGATCCGGCGCCGCTTTCAGCGTGGCCGACGCCGGCTATTTCACGGATGGCTGGGACGTCGTCGAAGGCGATCTTATCCAGTTGGCGAACGGCCGGCGGGCGCGCATTCTGGACGTTAACTATGAGACCAACACCCTCACGGTGGATACGACGCTATCGTGGACGCAGGGTATGGGCATAAGCCTGGCTTACCGGGGCGCGGCCCCCGACCTGGGGGCCTACGAGTTCGAGCCGGAACTGACGCTGCGCGGCGCGCCTGGTGATGGGGTCATTCACCTGGATTGGAGGGTCAACACTGCGCTGCCGGTGAGCGCCACCTGGACGATTAACTACGAAACTCCCAACAGCGTTTACCTGCCCATCACCGGTCTCACCAATACCCTGCGCGCGCACATCTTGACCAACCTGACCAACTACGTCTGGTACACCGTCACCCTGCACGCGATGGACGGCGCTACCGCGATCATGAGCGACACTGTGCGCGTCATGCCCACGGACAAGCGGGTGTACCTGCCGCTGGTTTTGAAATCCGGGCAACGCTTTGCGCTCGACCGGGCTACCGAACTATCTGCCGGGTATGCGCTTGCGGTTGAGGCGGAGCATGGGTACGTGGTCAAGCAGCTTGACCAGGAGGGCAATGCAGGCGGTCAAATGATGCGCTTGATTGCCCGTCCGGCAGCGGGGTACAAATTTGCGCGATGGGAAGGCGCCGCGACGGGTACACAGCCGGTCGCCGAGGTTGCAATGACCGGCGCCAAGACGGTCCGGGCCGTCTTTGAAGCGTGGGCGCCGCCGATAGGAATTCCGGCGCCAGCGTTCGGGATTTTTGAAACATACCGGATGTATGACAATGTCGCAAAGCGAAATTCTGTCCTCACGTACACGCAAAACACAGAAGGCGGATACTACACCCATTACGTCAACCCCAACCATCCGCAGGCTACCAACACCCACAACCCCTACGGGACGGCGAGCAAGCCCAGAACAACGTTGCCAAGCGCGGCGAATGTCCCCGAGGGATCGGTCATCGAGATCGGCGGCGATACCACCCTCACCGGCCAGCTCATCTTCCAGGTTGTGGGGACGGCGGAACGGCCGATCTTCGTCCGTGGCGCCGATCCCGCCAATCCCGTCAAACTGACGGGTGGGGAACTTTACTTGAGAAGCGCCTATTTGATCCTTGAAAACATCAGCCGGCCCGACGAGAGCCTTACGGTGCGGTCGTCGGCGGGCGTTGCCAGAGCGCACCACATCTCTGTACGCAATTCAACGCTGTGGCGGGCCGGCGCTTTGTCCTGGGATGGCGACGTGTCGGAAGATATTGTGTTCTATGGCAACGAGGTCAACGGACACGCTTTCGATCCTGCCGCGGGCGAATTCCCTGAGAACGACGGCTTCGGCGGCATCGGCATCAACCTGGGCTCAAACCGGGTGTGGATCGTGGACAACGTCATCACCCGGGCCGGCGGAGATGCCGTGGGCGGCGGACATGCGGCCAACTACACGGCCTCAAACTACTACATCGGACGCAACGTGCTGTCCACCTGCGGCGAGAACGCCGTTGACATCAAAGAGGTCGAGAACGTCGTGGTGTCGCAGAATGTGATGTACGATTATCAGGGCTGGTCTTCGGGGTCGGATGGCACGGCGGTGGTCGTCCATTATGGGCCGACTTATTCCCCCAAGAATGTCTGGATTCTGTTCAACGAAATCTACGATGCGGCGGACAAAGGCATCCAGGTTGGCGGCGACCAGGAATATGACGTGTATGTCATCGGCAACCTGATCCACGACATCCACAACGCGGCCGGCACCGGGGTGGGGTACCGAACGTGGAGCAGCAACCAGGTCTACTTTGTCGGGAACGTTTTTTACAACCTCGACAACGGCCTCCAGCACGACACGGAAGCGCAGGACGCGCAGCTCATTCTCTACAACAACATCATCGCCAACGTCGGCCCGTCCGGCTATCATCTGTTGGTCGGCGGTTCAGGACAACGCGCCGCTGCCGACATCGGCCACAATCTTTTCTACCAGCCCGGCGCGGATGTGCGGATTGATTGGGGGAGCCAGGATTACAACGTGGTCGAGTTCCAGGCCGCCACCGGCAAGTGCCAGGGCTGCCTGGAGGCGGATCCTCTATTTGTAGATGCCGCCCACCATGACTTCCACCTTCAATCCGCCTCTCCGGCCCGGGACGCGGGCGTTCTGAGCGCTCTGTACCGGCAATTCGAGGATTTTTTCGGGGCGGACATTCGCTTGGATTTCGACGGCGTGCCGCGACCTCAGGGCGGCGGTTGGGACATCGGCGCCTACGAATTCACCCCGGCGTTGGCGCTGCGCGGCGCGCCATCCGACCGGGCCATCCGCTTGACGTGGGATGTCAACGGCGCGCTGCCGGTGAGCGCCACCTGGACGATTAACTACGAAACCCCCGGCAGCGTTTACCTGCCCATCACCGGCATTCTCAGCCCTACCCGCGCCTACACGCTGACCGATCTGACGAACTATGTTTGGTATACCGTCACGCTCAACGCGATGCTGGATGCCACGCCCATCCTGACCGATACCGCGATGGTGATGCCGACCGACATTCGTGTGTGCCTACCGCTGGTTCTGCGGTAAACTACAGGACGACGTTGTGAAAATCGCCAAATGGAAGGAGATGCTCTCAAGATGAAGCGAATCAAGTTATGCGTGCTTGCCTGGATGGCGCTGATCGTGGCGACCGGTCCCGTGGCTCCGGCGCACACGTCCGGCGCAGTAATCCGCGATGCCTATTGGAATAACTCGGTCGGCGTCGTTCGCTCCCTGGCCGCCGACATACAACCGGCGGTGGTTTACGACGATCTTACAGAAATTTTTGCCCGAAAAAGCTACGATAATCAAAAACCGTTTGACCTGCTCTACGCCGGCCAAAGCATGCAGCCCGAAGTGGTGCATTTTAGAGACGTGACGTATGGCGCCCACATTTGGAGAATCACGCATACTGCCCAGGGGTACACCTATGCACACAATCACATTAACCGCAGCCCGTGGAATGCCGATGGCTCGCGGCTCGGCTTAATCTCCAACCGGAGGTTCCCCCCTTACTGGTACAATCCGGCCACGGGCGTCGGCGATCCACATCTTTACCTGGTGGATTCTGACGGTGATAACTTGATAAACCTCAACTCGCAAAACTGCCCAAGTTGCACGGCGGATTCCACGCGTTTCCGTCATTTTGTGTGGGACCGGTTTGATCCCAACTATACATATTTTGCTGCTAACGACGGATTGTACCGGCTTGACGTCACCCGTCCCGGCGTGTACGACAAAGTGGCCAATCTGTCCAATACTGCTCGCCAGAAGGTGATCTATGCTACTCCTTCCGAAGAGAACGTCGTCATGGTCATAGATGACTTGGCGGGTAGTTACTCCGACCCCTTGTTCTACTTTGTGGATTTGCAGAAGTCGTTAGGGGATCCTGCTCAGGTGATCTCGTATCCGATTGCCTTCCAGCTGGATTGGCCGGGGCACGATCAGACCAATGAGACCAGCTTTCATGACATTTACTTCACGCGTCGGGGTGACGGCAGTTATGGGTTCAACTATGGCCCGATCGCGGGCGTCGGCGAGCCGATATTCTTTATCGCCCCACTGGATGGGAACGCCGCGAATGTTTCCTTGTGGTACGACAACCAGGGCAGCCTCGATATTCCTTACCACAGCCACCCGGTCTGGGGGCCAGGCGGCGCGCTGACGGCCTACTTTGGCGAGCAATATCCTTATGGCTCTAATCGCTGGGGTTGGCAAATCGCCGACGATGCCGCGCGCACCCACATCCAGATGGTAGGCGCCTATGACGGGACAATCCTGGGTGGCGGTCACATCGCCTGGGATGGTTACGATCCTGATTGGCTCTTTTGCGTCTCCGGCAGCGACGAGGATCGGCGTCTCTTCCGGGCGCATATCGGCGGTTCGGAAAACAATGCGGAACCGTTCGTCAATCCTTACAGCGGCCTAAATGATGATCAGGATGGTTACCAGACCTTGCCCCGGCCGGCGCAGAGTCCTGATGGCACCAAGATTTTCTATCACTCCAGCATGATGGCGAGCACAGACGCTTTCGTTGACGCTTATATTGCTGTCGCCCGTTATCCTCAGCCGCCGCTGAACGTTCGCATGGCCTCTTCTACCGAATTTCGTTTGGCGTGGGATGCGCCGCTGTTTTACCGTGAAATCAAGGGCTACCACGTATACCGCTCCGAAGGCGCCGCCGACCACTTTGTCGAAGTGACGGGCGAAGCCATTGCGGCGCTGGAATTTACGGATGGCGCTCTCGTCGCCGATAGGGATTATTATTACGCGGTGACCAGCGAGGAATGGAGTGGTCTGGAAAGTAATGAGCTGTCGAACATCATCCGGATTCGCTACGATGGAAGTCATTACACGTTCACTGATCACGAACTGCAGGGCAGACGGGATTTCGATCGCGCCGCGCCGCCCGTGGTCCAGAATCTGGACTATTCAACCATTACAGAGGGCGTCTATCAACTCACCTGGGAGGCATCCTCGGCCCCGGATCTGTGGTACTATAACGTTTACTACAGTGTGGAGGGTGTTCCGTCCGCCATCCCTCAACGGCTGATTGCTTCTGTGCCCCGCTCCAGGACCAGTTACATTGACTGGCAGGCCAGGAAAGACGCGCCGGGATATTACCGGGTGACCGCCGTGGATCGGCAGGGCAACGAGTCATCGTCCGGCGCATTTTTCGTCTCGGACTTGCGTGTGACGCGCGCCGTTTCTGGCTCCGGCGCCGTGACCGTCACGTTACAATGGACGCCTCTCCCCGCTGCGATCACGACGACGTTGCGTTATTCCCCGACGCGCATCACCGAGGCGAATTGGAGCGGCGCGGCGTCGCTCACCGATACGTTGCCCGGCGTGGCGAGTACCTACACAGGCACAGTATCCTACACCGCCGGCACGGTTTACTTTGCGATCAAGTCGCAAAACGTCGAAGGAATCTGGTCTTCTGTTTCCAACAATGCCTTTTGGCCGTGTCGAGTGGTCTTTTTGCCCCTCGTCTTGCGACAATGATCAGCGCAGGTCAGGAGATAAAGAGTCGTGTTTTTCGGGCGGGTCTTCTCGCACGCGGGTACCCCCGCCCGAAAAACACCCCCTTCGATCCGGCTAACGGCTAAAAGCTAAAGGCTAAAGGCTATTTTCTGAGGAGGAACTCTACCATGAAAAAGTTAGTCGCTCTATTACCTTAATTTTTATTCTGGCTTTGCCGGCATTGCCGGCGTCGGGCGACTGGGCCATCCGCCTGAGCTGGGGGATCAACGTCACCATGTCGGCGACCGCCACCTGGGCCATCGCCTACCAGAACCCCGGCAGCGCCTACCTGCCCATCACCGGCATCCTCAGCCTCACCCGCGCGTACACGCTCACCAACTTGACCAACGGCGTCCGGTACACCGTCACCCTCAGCGCCATGCTGGATGGTGCCGCCTGGCTCTCCGACAGCGTCGCCGTGATGCCGACCGGCATTCGGCTGTACCTGCCGCTGGTGCTGCGATAAAAGAAACGACCTTCCAACCCTGCTGCGTCGGCGGTAGTTCCGGCTAGTGGCGCGGCCAAAGGCTAACAAAAATTTTCAACGAAGGAAAACACAAATGGACCGAATCACAAAACGCTATCTGCCCGCCCTATTCTTTGCGGTGGTTGCCATTACCACGCTCGTCTATCACCTGACGACCCGCTTGCCCAAATCCCTCACAGCGCCGGGATTGCTGGCCTTTGATCTTCTCGTTGTCCTGCTCGCTCTGCCCATGCTGCGCCACTGCCGGCGCACGTTGGGCGACGCGCACGGGTTCCTCTTTTTTTTGCGGCGGCCATGTTCATGGGCTGCCAGGAGTCGCTTTGGGTGTTTCTGGGAAAACTGGGCGTGCTCGGCAATACCTATGCGTTTACTACAGGGTTTCTCTGGTTCCTTTACGCCCCGTTCAATGTCTGTGTGGGATGGTTTATCGTCTGCTACGCCGTCTACTTTCTGTCCAGATGGGCCTTTCCTCAGGCTTCGTCACTCAAAATTGCGGCCCTGAGCGGCTTCCTGGCCGTCTGTGTGGATCTCTGGTTGGACCCGGCGGCGGCCAACCTGAACCGGGCCTTGAACGTGCCCAACCTTTGGGATTGGGTCGCCACGCCCGAACCGACGCTCTTCAGCATACGCCTCAGCAACTTCTGGGGCTGGTTCGTGGCCGTGGGCACGTTTGTCTTCATTTTTGATTTTTCCTGGCGGCAAGCGCCGGGTAAGGCGCCCTGTCTGCCGAAGACATATTTCGGGCGCCTGGCGCTAGGCTGGATGTCGGTGTTTTTGTGCACCAAGCCGCTCGAAAAACTCCTCGAAGCCATCGCGCCCGGTTACGAGTTGCTCCCCCTGACCTACGAACCCGGCCATCTGCCGACGCTGCTGACGTGGCTTTCCCTGACGTTGCTTCCAATGCTAATCCTCGTCTGTGTCATCGTCTATATCCGGCAAGCCGGAAAAGACAAGAACATCCGGAAAGACAAATGGTTCCTGATCGGGTACGCCGCGTACTACCTGGTCAATCTGGGAATCGCCTATACCGTGCAAGTCGCCTTTCCAAACTCAGGGTTGATTTTCATCATCCTGACTGCGGGCGTCATTCCGTGGGGCCTGATCCTGTACCGCCTGACAGCCGGCGCGTCCACAGAGGAATTCCCCATCAACTGATGCCCACCAACGGTTGGATGGAAATCACAGCCTTGCAGGCCAAGAGATAAAAGGTAGTGTTTTTTCGAGCCGGTACCCCGGCTCGAAAAAACACCTCTCTCATATCCGGCTAACGGCTAAAAGCTAACGGCTAAACGCTATTCTCAAAGGAGACACCCATGAAGAAATTGATTGTTTTCGCCCTGATTTTTTCCATGACCTTTCAGGCACTGCCGGCGTTAGGCGCACCGGCCCCGGAAATTCCTGCCGCCGTTGCCGCCGCCGTCATCTACGTGGACGGCTCGCTGGCCAATCACTGCACCGGCGGAACTTACTCCGTCGCCAACCGCGATTGCTCCGGCAGCGACGGCAACGCCTATACCAGCATCGAAGAGGGGGTGAATGCGGCCCTGCCCGGAGACACCGTTCAGGTGCGGGACGGCCTCTACTACGAGCAGGTGGATATCCGGGTCAACGGCGAGGCAGACAATCGCATCGTCATCCAGAACTACCCCGGCGAGGCCCCAGTTCTGGAGGGAAGCCAGGAATTGGCCGGCTGGGCGCAATGCACCGGGGACGACCCCTACCTGACGGTTCAGGGAACGGTCAATCCCCACTTCGCGGCCATCTACCGGACGTCGGTCAGTGCGCTCCCCGAATCCCAAAGCCCCAACGTGGAACACCTCGTGGTGCTGTACGAGAATGGCGAATTCATGCTGCCGGCCCAGGACCCGGATCAAAGCATGATCATCCAAAACCAGAAGCGCTACATTCCCATCGAAGAAGAATCCGTTGGGCTGACCGACTATCTGATTGACTCCGATCACCTGACCCAGCCCGACAACTACTGGGCCGGCGCGTCCGTCTGGGTGTGGGTTCACGCAGAAAATAACAATATCCAATCCCGCGTGATTACCTCATCCAACCAGTCGCAGCGCAGCATTACTTTTGATGCGCCTCTCTCCGAACCCCTGGCCATCAGCGGCTACACCAACCCGGACGCTTATTCCATTTACAACCATCCGCACTTGCTGGATCAACCCGGTGAGTACTTCTACACACCCCAACCGGATGGGGATGGTCACTACTGGCTCTACATCTGGCCGCGCAACACGAGCGACCTCGCGGACAAAATCAGAATCAACCACGAGCAAATGGGGTTTTTCCCGCGGCAAACTTTCGGAAACTACGTGACCATTGATGGATTTGAAATCCGGGGGTTCAGTGGAAACTGGACCCGAAACGGGGGTGTCATCATTCCCTACGGCTACCCTCACACCGGACTCCACGTTAAGAACTGCAATATTCACCACAATTACGGCGATGGCATTTCACTTTATCAAGGCGTGGATGATCTGATTGAGGGCAATACGATCGACACCAACTTCGGCGCCGGGCTGGAAGGTATGATGCACGCCAACCTCATCATCAAGGACAACGTCGTCAGGAATCACGAGGGAACCAATGTTTCCTTTGACGTCAACGAACGGATGGAAATCACCGGGAACCGGATCGGCGGGTTCCTGGGCACGCACGGGAACGGTATGGCTATTTACGACGGCTGCAACGACGTCCTGGTGGCCGGCAACATTATTGCCATCGAGAGAAACGTGCCCCTCACCTTCAACACGATGGGCAATCTGGTGCTCTACAACAACATCCTGTACAGCGGCGATTCTTCCCGAATCATTGCTTCGTGGAGCATGGGGACGGGGTACCACCTCGCTTTCAACAACCTGATCCTGGGCGCCGACACCGAAGGCGCCGCCTATTTCCGCACCTCGGGGAATAAAGTATTTCGCAACAACATTGTGGATGGCGGGAGTTTGACCGGGGACGGCGGCGACCTCGAATCAACGTACAATATGTACACCGCGTTTGTCTGGAACCAGCCGGATCTGAATCCCACAGAAATAGACGGTCGGGATGTGAACAAGGCGGATTTGTTTGCAGACTACGCCGGCCTTGATTTCCACCTCAAACCGGGCAGCCCGGCCAGGGACGCAGGGGTCTCAGCCGACGACATCATCCAGGCGTACGGATTGCAAGCCCTGTTCCCTTCGTACAATTTCTATGCCGACATGGACGGAAACAGCCGTCCGGCGGCCAGCGCGTGGGATCTCGGCCCGTACCGGTTCGTGCCGGATCTGGACCTGCGTGGTCAGGGGATTGACCGGGCCATCCGCCTGGATTGGATGGTCAATACCGTTCTGCCGGTGACCACAACCTGGACGATC
This sequence comes from Chloroflexota bacterium, assembly GCA_029555965.1. GTDB lineage: Bacteria > Chloroflexota > Anaerolineae > B4-G1 > SLSP01 > JAKQHY01. The sequence goes on from JAKQHY010000197.1 coordinate 13,135, forward strand.
AACTACGAAAGCCCCGGCAGCGCCTATCTGCCCATCACGGGCCTCACCAACACCTTGCGTTTCCACCCGTTGACCGGTCTGACCAATTACGTGTGGTACACGGTCACCCTGCACGCGATGCTGGATGACACGTCCTGGCTCAGCGCCACCGTACGGGTTATGCCGACGGACAGGTGCGTGTATCTGCCGCTGGTCCTGAGATAATGCCGCTTGTGTGTAATCCAGCGCTAGTAGTGGTTAAGTGGTAAGTGCTGCTTGCTCTGCCCGTTGGCCTAAACGCCGGTTCGCGGCTTCAGCCGCCTTAAGGTAGCACCGTCACTTACTCTTTAACCACTACTGCTACTGCCTATACCGAGGGTGGGCGATTTCGGGCCTGGATGGGTAGAAGAATTAAGGGTAGCTGCTCAAGTTACTCCACCAATTCGACGCTGGCGCGCATTTCGTTTTTGGCGGCGAGCAGGCCGGCGAGGGTGCGGATGGCGTTGATGGTGCGCCCTTGCTTGCCGATGATGCGGCCCATATCGTCGAAATGCACGGTCAGGTTGACATCTACCTTGTCCTGCTGGGTCTTGGGGTCTACGCCCATCTGGGCCTGCACCGTGACCGTTTCCGGGTGATCGGCGAGGGCTGTGACGATGCCCTCCACCAAACTCGCAATCTGAATCTGGACGGGATTGACGTTCATTGTAAAAACCGGTTCTTCCGTATATTGTAGGGTCAGAGGCCATATGCTTAGTTGAGTTGCGTTCTTTGGGTATAATGGCGCAAAACTCTTTGCCGAGGTGCGTGATGCCCATTGCCCTGTTGACCGAATTGTTGGAGTTGCCCCAAGTGGTTGTAACCGACTACGAACTGCCGGATGCCAAACGCCTGATAGTGCAGCTTGCCGTAGAACTCCCGGCGGCGTTGTGCCCTACCTGCGGGCAGCTCAGTACGGCGGTGCATAGCTATGGCAGTCCGCGCACGGTGCGGGACCTGGCCCTGTGGGGGCGCCAGTGCTATCTGCGCTGGACACCCCGCCAATTCGAGTGTGCGACGTGCCAGGACACCTTTGTGGAACGCCTGGCCTGGCTGGCGCCGCGCCACCATCACACGCGGCGCTTTGAGGCGGCGGTGTATGACTTGGCCCGCCGCACCAATGGCGTCGAAGCGGCCGCCCACTATGGGCTGAGCGACGAAAGTGTCGAGGGGATTTTCCAGCAGTCCGCCACGCAGCAAGTGACCCGGCGGGGCTATCCCACGGTACGTGAGTTGCATGTGGACGAAATTGCCTCGCAGAAAGGGCACGGGCACTACCGCTTGGTCCTGTCGTCGCCCGAAGTGGGGGTGCTGGACGTATTGGAGGACCGGCAACAGACCACGCTGGAAGCCTGGTTGACGGCGCGGGGGCCGGCATGGTGTGCCGCCGTACAGGAATTCCACGCCGATATGTGGCGCCCCTATCATACCGCCGCGCGCGCGTACTTGCCGAATGTGGTGATGACCACGGCCGATCATTTTCATGTGATTGAGAACCTCCATAAAGCGTTGAATACCGTACGCCGCACCCTCCAGCGCCACGCCGATGAAGCAACGCGCCAACACTTGAAAGGCAGTCGCTGGTTACTGCTCAAAAGCCCCGCCAAGTTGACGGAGGCGGAACAGCTACGGCTGACCGCCCTCCTCGCCGCCGTGCCGGAACTGCGCCAAGCCTATGACCTCAAAGAAACGTTCCGGGCCATCTATACCTTGCGGATGCCCCAAGAAGCGGCCCAACGCTTGACGGCATGGCTCGAGCAGGCCCAAAAGGAGGGCCATGATGCCTGGCAAGCCTTCGTCACCACGGTGCAGAACTGGCGGGAGGAGATTCTGCGCTTTTTTGTGGAACGCGGCAGCAATGGTTTTGCCGAAGGCGTCAACAACAAAATCAAACTGATCCTCCGCCGGGCGTTCGGCTGTGCGAGCTTTGCGCATCTGCGACTAAGAATTATTGTTGCATTTGGCGCGTAACCCTACAAAATACGGGAGAACCAGAAGTTTTTGGGGGTGGTGTTGGCGTGATCTCTGGCACGGCAATAGTAACGATTGGCGGGCCCGCCGCAGTTGGACATCGTTGAGCCAGGGACGCGCCTGGCTTTTCCTCGTGCGACCGACACTGAACGCCTGTGGATGGAGACGGCGACGACGGGCGTGACGGCGCAAGGCCACCTGGTGCAGACCGTGGCGCAGACCTTATGGGCGTCCGGGTAGAGCGCCTTTATATGTTGCCACGCCCGGACGCCCACGCTGGATTGTTAGGGATGCACGTAGTAGAACCCCGTGACGCCGTTTTTGTCCCCGCTCACCAGCATGTGCAACCCTCCCGCGTGATCCACGAAGAAGGCTACTGGTGTGCCGGTGTAACCGCGCGCGGCGAGATCAGCAGTCAGAGATTGCGCCGCGCTAAGTACCCCGTTGGTTTCGGTCCGCACATAGAATCCGGCATCGGTTCTGTAAACGTAGGTGACGAGCGGTTGGTCGCTGGCCGCCCCGATGTACCACACGGTGGCCCACTCGGCGGTGTTTCCGGCCACGTCCAGCGGCCCGGCCCACGCGCCGTTCTCCCAGACGTAGCGATAGACCCGCGAATGGCCAGGCCACATCAGATGGGTGCTGGCCAGGTAGTATTTCTGGTCGCCGGGAGAGTAGGTGAGCAAGATGCTGTTGTCCTTTTCCGGCAATTCGTAGGGCGCGCTCACGGCCTGACGCAGCGGGAAGTCGTTCGGGGCGGTTCCGTAGGCCGTGCGGGGGACAATGGGAGCGCCTGGATCGGTCGGCCCGCCGCTGGACTGTGCCCATTGATGGAACCAGGCCAGCATGGTCCCGCCGTCCGGCGCGGCGGCGATGGCGCCGTATCCGGTGTCGCCATCGTTGACGTGTCGCTGCGGCGCGCTCCAGCTTGCGCCGTCCCAAGAGGCATACCAGAGACGCCGCCGCCAGGAAATTATGTCGTTGCCGATGGGGTAGTAATAACCTTTGTGCCACACAGCGTAGGCGTAGCCGGTGGTCGAATTGACCGCGATCTTGGGCGAAGTGACCGCATCCCGATCCAGCATGTTGTAGTCCGAGACGACACCGTCCGCGACGGTGTGATGCAGGATGCCATCGTAGTTGCTGCGGTAGATCAGGTGCGCCTGGTGACGGGTATTGTCCACGGCGAGCTGCGGATCGTAGTCCTGCCAGTAGTTCAAGATTTGGTACGGCGTCCAGGCGACGCCATCAGTGGAGGTCGCGTAGAAGGCAAAGCCATCAAAGTGCGGATTGAGCGCCCCGGTCCACGCGACGTGGACGCGCCCGTTGTCCTCGACGGCCAGAGCGGCTTCACTGACCGACCCATCGTAATTGCCGACGCTGGCGGTGGAGGGTTTGTCGAGGTTGATATACCCTAAGGCCGGGTCGCACGTCAGGCCCTCCGGGCAGATTCTCAACACAACGTCGTCCACATACGCGCCGCCAGGACGGGATTCGGTTGCGTTCGCCTGGAATCGCACCGCAATCCAGATTTTCTCCTGGCCGATCAGGTTGCCAATCACCGGCACGTTACTCAAATCGAGCGCCAGGTCTTCCCAGCCGTTGCTTGTGCCGGAACGACAGACGCCGTAATATGTGAGCCAGCGGGGATCGTCGTCGGGAACCGGCGCATCGAGGGCGGCCATGGCACAGATCTCGTCGCCCGGCGCCAGGTCGGTCCAGACTTTCATACGCAGTTCGGCCTGGGTGGTGTGTTCCAGGTCAAAGCTGATCCCGGAAACCATGTTCGAGACCAGGGTGTTGGGATAGGCAGAATCGCAGGGCAGCAGTGCGCCGTCTTCACCGTCGCCGAACGGCCACATGCTGTAGTGCCCGGAGTAGGCTTTGCAATCGCGCCGGCCCCCGTAATACCGTCCTCCCGGCGGAATCGAGATGCTACTCCCGTATCGCCACAGGCCATCGGCTTCGAAATCGTCGTGGAGGGCAACGACCCAGTTGCTGCGCACTGCCTGCGCGGCGGTGAAATTGCGCAGAATCAGCGGCAGATAAAGGCTGTACGCCCAGCCCACGGTCACGCGGAAGGTGTCCTGGACCTTCAGAACGCCGTCAGTGGCCTGTAGCGTCACGTCGCTATAGCCCATCCAGTCAGAGGTGGGATTCACCCACAGATTGCCGTTGCTGTCGAGCGTCACCCCAGCGCGCAGATCGCTGTTGGCCTGCAGGGTGTAGGTCAATTGCGCGCTGTCGAGCAGGGCGTGGTGGGCATAGTCGCGCGCGTTGAAGGCTGGGTTGAGCCGCACCTCCTCCGGGCGCAGGAGCACATCGGGCAGCCCGGTGAAGCGCAACGGGGCCGGGAACCGGGCGATGGGATAGGCAAACGTCCGGTAGACTTCCATGGCCTGATCCAGCGGGACGGATGCGCCGCCCGTCCCGACGCGGGACAGGGTCAGGCCGGTCAGGATGTAAGGCCCGTCCACGCCGCGCCCGCCGATGCTGGCCCCGGCGAAGGCCAGCGGCATAAAGCTGACGCCCGGCCGGAGGGTGGCGGTGTGGCTTGCCCAGGCGATCTCGGCTCCGGCGGAGTCATTCAGGACGCCCTTCAACCGATAGTCGCCGGTGGCGGCTACTTGCACGCCAACCTGGATCACGAGGTAGTCGTATAGGCCATCGCCGTCCGTGTCGTGGCCCCCATCCGCGTAACTTTTGGTGAAGGCGTGCGCGGGAGTCGCGTCGCCGGTGGTGAAGGCCCAGACGGTGGGATCGAAGGTCGCGTTCCCCAGCGTGTCGCTGATGCCGGCGGTGAGGGTGACGACGTAGGTGGTGTACGGTGCGAGGAGCGTATCGGGGGTGAACGTCGCCATCTGTGCAGCGGCATCATACGCCACGCTGCCGCTTATAACGCTGCCGCCGCTGACGGCAGTACGCATCTTCGCCATCTGGAACGTCGCCGTCGTGATTGCGCCGATTTCCAGCGGGCGATCCCACGCCACGGCGACGATTGTGTGCAGCGGAACATCGAACGCGCCGTGCTGCGGTGAAAGCAGGCGTGGGCGCGGCGGATTGAAGTCCGGCTCGGTGGTGAAGCTCCAGGTCGCGCCATCCGCCAACGGCGTCCCATCCAGCGTGTGAATCGCGGCGCTGACGTACGCGGTATACGTTGTGCTGTAGGCCAGCCGGGTCTGGGGGATGAACGTGGCCTCGCGGCTCTCGCCGTCGTAGCGGATGAGGCCGCGCACCGTCCCGTAAGGTCCGCCGGAGAGCGTGAAGGTGGCGCTGTGGATGGTCGTGGGGTCCATATCCGCGCGGAAACCGGCGTACAGCGGTTGATCCACGTTGACGTCTATCGTGCCCGACATGGGCGAGACGTAATCCACGCCCACCGGGTTGTCAATCGTGAACGGCCCGGCGGTATCGCCGGCAGTGTTGAGGCCATCGGTGGCGAGGACGCGGACCAAAGCCTGGGTGCTGTTGGGTAGACCGGACGTTTCAATGGTGAAAGTTGCGCCGGTCAGGTGAATAGCCTGCGCTTGCCAGGTTGCCCCATTGTCAAGGGAGAGTAGCACGGCGCTGTGATGCGTTCCGATGGCGCCCGTTTGCCAGGTGATGGACTGCGGCCCTGTCCAGATGTCGTTGGCCGGTGGAACAATGTGTACGCTGGGTGGATTGGCGCTCAACACGCGCTCAGCCAGAAGTGCCTGGTCTGTGCTGCGGCGGATTTGGATGCGTGCTGTGGTCGCCGGATAGGGCACTTTGAGCAGGAAGGGCGACGGCTCGTCATCACCGGCCTGGCGCTCCGGCCCGGAGGCCGGCTGGAGGGCGCCAGAAGCGGTAAACGAGCGTGTGTACCCCATGATCTCCGCCCCCGCGCTGTTCAGGAACATAAGCTGGTAAGGGCCGGGCGTTGGCTCTTGCCACTCCCCCGGTTCAAGCTGATACCATGGATTGAGGGTGACGTCACCGGAGGTTGGCGTGATGAGACCCGTTGCCAGCAACAACGGGTCGCTGGTCGCAGCTTGTTGCAATGCTCGTGAAGATGTCGTCAATTGCGTCATTAAGGCGCGGTAATTGCGCCACTCGATCCATAACAGTTTGTCCGGCGATTCTATGTAAGGATCGACGTTCATAAAGCTGTAAATGTTGTTGGCGGGGGGCATCAACGTGGTACTGAAACGGCGGTCTTGGCGACGTTGTACGTCATATCCCTCCCCACCCATATAGGTGTCATGCTCAAAGCCATACAGGTGACCGCCCTCATGCGCCACGAGGAAGCGATAGATGTCTCCGTATTGATTTTGTACCAGGGCGCTGTAAGGGGCTATTGATGGCAAGGTCAAGCCATTATCAGCAAGCCAGGATACCGGCGCATAGCCTACCATAAAATCGCAGTTAGAGGAAAGCACACATAAGCTGCTCACTTCTAATAACATCAGGCGCAGCATTAAATCGCCGGCCGGCGCTGAGTCATCCGTCACCAATGCGTGGCTGTAGAAAGGGACCGCCTGTGCGGAATGGGACACCCAGACATTGGGAACCGGATACAGCGCTTGCACTCCTCTGCGGTGGCCAGGAACTGCCCAGCGCAGATCGTCTACGCCGGTTTTGCCATAATCGGAGCCAACGGCCAGCGCGCGCAGGTGGATGTTTAGCCAGCGCGTCTGAATAGCCTCCTGCGTAACCAGATCGACGAAACGCTGCGGTTCGCCGCGACTGTCGAGAACTGTGACCGCTGCGCGGATCGCATAAAGCCCGGCCTCTTCGGGGATAAAACCGTAGTAGTTGACGCTGTCCTGCGAGGCGATCCGCGCGGACTTGTCATTGAGGCGGTAGCGGCGCGCCGTCTCCGGCGCGTAGGCGAAGTGCCAGTCCGTTCCACCGGCGCGCCACGATACGGCCCCCGCATACGATCCTGAGGGCGATCCCCAAGTAAACTGGATGTCCTCCACGTCAACATATTCCCACAAATCCTTGTACCACACATTTGTGTGCAGGTTGGCGCTGGACAAATACACCCGCAGTGCGGTAGGTTTGCCGACGATGAGCTTCTCGTCTTCGAGCACCTGCACCGGTTCCAGCCGCACCTCGAGTTGGGGGAGCGTCCAGAACGCCCAATGTCTGCCATTTTCCAGTGGGCCACCGCTCAAGTCCTGGACCCAGTGCGCGTAATTCTCAACCGCTGCATCCATCGCACCCCAGACGCGCGCCTGGTAGCGGACGCCATCTCTAAGCGGTGCGTCCGGCACAAAGGCGTATTCGACATCCGATAGCTTGTGTACCTGACCGGAGATGTTCACCGGCTGCTGTT
>JAKQHY010000222.1 GCA_029555965.1 Chloroflexota bacterium
CGGCTGCGCCTTGATATCGCGTTGAATCTGCGCAAACACCGGCTGCCCCAACCACGGCGAGTCAGTCATAAAGTGCTGTACCCCCTGACCGTCTCCGCCGTTCACCCGCCGCTCAATATTCGCATAGTTGCGCGCGTCTTCCATCGTCAACTGCCCGCGCCAGTATACGTAGGCATACTCACTGGTATCGCGCGTTCGGGTGCGAAAACAATGGCGAAACCGCGACCAGAATTCACGCAGAGCATTTCCCAGACCACAGACAACCTTGGCCGGAAGTCCCCAACGCTCGGGGTCGAAAACGTCTTTGGTAGTATCAATAGAGTCATTCCTCAATTGATACCACAAAACCATAGTATGGCGAGGGTGAAACCCTTTCTAATTTAACATTGTCGAAGTAATTCGACAATGTTAAATTTAAGACGAATCTTGATACTCCAGTTGTTGCCGTTTGAGCCGGCTGCGGGTTGCGCGCGCGCGATGAACCAAGTGAGTAGCGACCAATTCTCGCGCCTGATCGGGTGTCAGTTGCGGCAGCGGCAAAGCTGCTTGCAACAGGTCACGTACGTTTGCCGTCGAAAGCGCTGGCAAGACCTCCAACTCCAGTTGGCGCGCCAACTCTGGATCGCGCGCGTAGGTTTGTTGCCACTCCAGCTTCACGCCCGCCACGAACCACAACGCCGCCGCCGTCAACGCCATGTGGTGCTCCCAAGCGCGATACTTGCGTGCCTGGAAATCATCCCAGCCCAACTCCGATTTGGCATCCTGGTACGCGCGTTCCACAAAGTAGCGCTGACAACTGGCCTGGATCAGGCTCTCTGGCGCCGTATCTGGCGGATCATTCAACAAGACGTAAGTCAAACGTCCATCCAGGTCGCGGCGGATGACCAGCCATTCGGCCCGCACCTGCTTGTCCGCAGTCAGGGTCCACACCTGCCGCACGGCAAAATCGGCAATCAACATCCCGCGCTCGGTAGGGCGGACCTGAACATGTTCCCAGCGCGTCTGCCGACTGTCCGCCAGGGCGCGCACCTCACGCGGCTTGTGTTGACTCAGCACCCGCTTCTGGGTAGGACGGCGTCCGCGGGCCTTACGCTTGCGCGGCACACCGACGCGGGGCGGCTTCAAGTAGACATGGGTGTTTGCCGGCACCTCAGCCGCATATCTCAATCCGGCACTCTCCAACTCCGCCCGAAAACCCCGCCCGCGTCCATACAAATCATCGCACGCCACCCGCGTAAACGGCAAGCCCTGCTGCTGCGCCCGCCGAATCATCTGCCAGCCCAACTGTGGTTTGGTGGCAAACTTCCGTGCCTCTGGCAGTTCCACTTCCTCACGCAACTCCGCGTACTCGTCCGTGAACCACTCTTCGGGCAGGAAAAGTTCACCATCCACCAGTGTCCACAGTCCGGTTGGCGGATGATAAAAGGCCAGATTCGTCGCCACCAGGCACAAATCGACCTTGCCCAATCGCCCATTACGTTGCCGCCCCGCGCCGACGCTGTGTTCCCCAGCCTTGGCGTCAGCGCTCTCGTCCAAGATCAGGATACCCTCCGTGCACAAGACCGGCTGCGCCTTGATATCGCGTTGAATCTGCGCAAACACCGGCTGCCCCAACCACGGCGAGTCAGTCATAAAGTGCTGTACCCCCTGACCGTCTCCGCCGTTCACCCGCCGCTCAATATTCGCATAGTTGCGCGCGTCTTC
>JAKQHY010000174.1 GCA_029555965.1 Chloroflexota bacterium
GAAATCATCTTCAGGCATGTTCGCCCAAATTGCCTTGATGCGGTCATTGCCGAACAACTCCACGCGGTGCGCTGTCGGCATAGCCGGCGCAAGCTTCCGCGCCTCGACCACATTGACGCAGAACGCCTGCACCTCCCACCAAGGCGTCGCCTGGCGGCGATACCCCGGATACCGGCGCATCGCCTCAGAGAACACTTCCCAGAAAACGCCGCTGGCCCCGAATGGGCTAGACCCCATGCGCAAACAGCCGCCCTTGCTGATAATCGGCAATGCGGCCGTGTAAATCTCCCGGTCGTGCTGGACGTGGGCGAATTCGTCCAGATAGATGTTCATCCGCGCCTTGCCGCGCGGGGGACGGCCGGGTAAACTGAGGAGCCGGGCGCCATTGCCCAGCTCCAACCCCAGATCGTTGTCTCTGACAATACCAGGGAGCGCTACCCCCTCTAGTGCTTCATAGATGGCTTTTGCATAGCGGATTTTCTCCCTGGCTTCATCCAGGTTGATTGAGACGTACGCGCTCGATTGCCCGTACAATACCGCATTGGCGATGCCTTCCGCCGCCACAAGCCACGACCATGCGATTTGCCGCGATTTATTCTCTACGCTGAATGTGCCATCATAACTCAGGTGCCGAAGCTGGAAGTATTCCCAACGCGCATTGCCCACGCCGGTTGCAGCGGCCATGTCCAGATGCTCGACCAGAAAATCGCATCGCTCTGACCGTCTCATGCATCGGTGTCCTCATCGTCAAACATTTCGACTGTCCGCTCAGCTTCTTGGAGCCGCCCCGCGCGCTTGGCCTTCCAGTCATCAATAGAATAGGTCACAGATACCGGCGCGCCCGCCGGCCCGGATAGCTCTTGGCGCTCGACGTAGCCGCGGTCTTTCGCCTGCGTCTTCAGGTAGAAGATGATCGCCGTGACATTGCCGGCCCTGATCAGTTGGAGCAGATTTCCTTCGGCCAGGTCTTTCGTGCGCTCGCGCGCGTCATCCTGCGCCTCTTTGCATGTGGCGAAGTCGCGGCAATAGCGCCAAACGGTGACGCGCGAGCAGCCAAGATTTTGCGCGGCCAGCGTGAGAAAACCGCCGGCCTTACGAATGGCCTGCGCTACTTCGTCGGCAGTATAGCGTTTGTCGGTGCTGCCCTTCGGGTTGCCCATCTTTTTATACCGTTACACCGTTGCCAGCCACGGCGTCAGGCCCATGCCGGCGAGGCGCTCCAACGCGACGGCGACATACGCCGGCTCAATTTCCATGCCGTAGCAGATGCGCCCGGTTTGTTCGGCGGCGACCATTGTGGTGCCGGAGCCGAGGAAGGGGTCAATCCAAATATCACCCTCAGATGAAAACCTGTTCATACCCTCAATTGGTAGCGCAACAGGAAATGATGCCCCGTGTCCCTGCTGCATGTTCTCACCATCTCGATTAGATATGCGCCAAACATTCCACCAAACGTCGCGTTTTGTCTGATTGGTCTTGTAAGAATCTCCCGCACTCATCAAGAACACAAACTCACACGTTCTACTCAGAATGCCAACACCCGCCACATTCATACCAAGAGACTTGTCCCAAACGATAGTCTCTTTCACGGTGAATGGGTTGTCGATAGAAAAGACAATGCGGCCGTAATCATCTCTGCTTTTTGCATTGTACGAAACATTCCACAACACCGGCGCATCATCTTGCAATACAACCCGAATGGCACCAAGCACATCAAGCAAGAAGCACTGATA
>JAKQHY010000179.1 GCA_029555965.1 Chloroflexota bacterium
GATGCAACCCGCCCCATCCTAACGCTCAGCAGCGCCACCGAAGCCGCGCTGGAAGACGGCATCATCGGCCTGGCAGAGACGACGTTCACCGGCGGCCTGAGCGACAACCGGCTGGCGGAAGACGTGCAAGCGTGCCGGGGGACACTCTGCGACTCGGCCAATACGCTGCTGGATGCAGCGACTGTGTCGCAGACCACGTTCGCTTACGATGACGCGCCGGCCGCGCCACTCCCCATCAACGCGGGCATAGCCTGCGAGGGCGGGACGCCGATTTTCCGCACCTTCACCGTGAGCGATGCCTTTGTCGTCGCCGACGTGGCTGTGGGGTTGAACATCACCCACGAGTTCCGCTACGACGTGGACGTGACCCTGATTTCGCCGGCGGGCACGGAGGTTAACATCTTGTGGGATGGGACGGACGCGCAGAACTACGACGTGCTGCTCAGCGACGACGCGCTCGCCCTCAACGCCGATGACTGGCAGGATCACGACCCGGCTGCGCCGTACTACGAGACCGTCATCCGCCCGGACGAGCCGCTGGAAGCGTTGGCCGGTGAAGAAGCACAAGGGACATGGGAGTTGCGAATTTGCGACTACTCCCCGGAGGAAGACGACGGCGCCTACAACCGCAGCCGCCTCGTCCTCATCGCCGACGGGCTGCCGGAGAACACCGCTGCCGCGTGGAGCTACACCGTCCCGCTGAGCGATGCCGTGGACGGCGCGCTGCAAACGGTGACGTTCTACGGGCTGGACAGCGCGGGCAACCGCAGCGCGTCCACCGTGCGGACGTTCCGCGCCGATAACGTCGCGCCAGTCGTCACGGTTACGTCGGCGCTCGCGGAAATCTTCTGGGGCACGCAGACGCCGGTGCTCGGCGGGCTGGCAAGCGACGGGACGGGCGTCGCCCACGTGACCATTGTGGGCCAGACGCCCGCCAAGACGACGTTCTACGCCGCGGCGACCGAGAGCGCGGCGGGGCAGTGGGAGTACCTCCTGGCCGACGCCTGGCCGGGGACGTACACGCTCTGGGTGCAGGCGGAAGACGCGGCGGGAAATATGAGCACCGTGGGCCCGTACACCGTACACGTCAAAGGCGCGCCGCTGACGCTCGCCAAGTCCGTCACGCCGACAGTGGAGGTGCAGCCGGGTGACACTGTCACCTACACGCTCGTCCTGCACAACGGCGGCGAAGAGACCGTGGCCGGCCTCTTCATCACCGACACGGTGACGAGCACGCTGCACACGCTCACGCCGACGCCGCCGGGGACGTTGGCGATCATCCTGGGCAACACGCTGACGTGGGGACCGCTGGCGATTGCGGCGGGCGACACATACACGTTCAGCTTCACCGCCGTCGTCACGGAGACGGTGGGGAGTAACGTGTTGGTGACGAATCAGGCGACTTACGACGCGCCTGCGACCGGGCCGGGCGTTTCCACCATTGCCGTCTTCCTCACGGCGCAGGGGGACAAGATTTATCTACCGTTGGTGATGCGGAACAATTAACGGGGTTTCGCGTTAAGCGCGACTAAAAGTCCTCGTTTTTTACAAACCAAACACCGCTCGGTCTGTTGCCGGGCGGTGTTTGGTTGGGATATTTCCCCAGTCCTGTGCTATAAGGGATAGATTGGGTTATAGTAACCCTGGCTGCTCCGCGACGACCGTTCCCGCTTTCACCTTCTTGAAGCTCACCGTCCCGTGTGAGAGGTCGGGGTATTTGGGCGATTCCGCGCCGGAAAGCAGGCTTCAATTACCAAGCGCCGCCACAATGTCTTCCCCAAGAGACTGGATGTTGATCGTGGTGTTGGCGATGACAAATACCCCGTAAGGTTTGTCTTGAGAGAAGGCCAGATAGCTGTTGAATCCTCCCGTCTGGCCGTTATGCCAGATGATCGTTTGATTTTCTACCATGCTGCGGTCTAGCAACCAGCCCATCCCCAGGTCCGATTCGTCATCCATCCGGAAAATGGGTTCTTTGGAAAGTGGGATGAAATCCAGTTCGTCGGATATGCAGGCCTTGAGGAATTTGAGCATATCTGCACCCGTCGAACGAATCCCGCCGGCGCCCACCAGCCCTTCCCCCATCAGCCAGGGTTGGCTCTGGATCCCCACCATGAGACGACCGAGGCGCAAGTAGCCGCGATACCCTGGCGCATACAACGCCTCTTGCGCTGGATTGAGATGGATGGTGGTATTCTTCATTTCCAGGGGGGCCGCGATGACGCTGCGCAGCGTCTCTTCATAGCTCAAGCCTTTTTTGCCCGAAAGACAGGCCCCCAGCAGCCCCACGCCGTAATTGGAGTAAGCCCAATCGGTTCCAATACTTTTGGGAGCCGCCGTGCGACTTAAATACGAAAACAATTTCTCGCGGGTGACGTTTGCATAAGGGTTGCCGCCGGTAAAGCCGGCAAAGGCGCTCTTTAGCGTAAAATCGAGGGTTTTGGGCAGCCTGGGCAGACCGGAGGTATGAGTGGTCAAATGGGCCAGGGTGATCTGGTCGTAAAACGCCTGCTCGCGGATGAATTCTTGGGGGATGCAAGATCGGATGGGATCATCAAGCGTGGCAGCGCCAGAGTCTACCGCCTCGGCCAGCAGCAATCCAGTGAACACCTTGCTGAGCGATCCGATTTCAAAGAGGGTGTCGGGCGTGATCTTTTGCTGCGCATTGACTCCCTGGTAGCCATAACTGAACAGGTGGGAGCCGTTCTCGTCCACAACGGCCACCACCATCCCAGGAATGACGTTTTCATCCAGAAAACTGTCTATCATAGCCTCATAGTCCTGGGAGACGGTCTGATTTTCTGACCAGGCCACCACCTCGGGCTTATCCAGCCACCCCACATCAATTTTGAACGTCAGCAGCAGCAGGAGGGCGACGGCGATATTCCCCGCGCCGATCACTCTCGTCCAAAAAATATCTTTTTTAGTGAGTTCCTTCTTTTTCTTGTTATTTTTCTCGTTGGCCTTTTCGGGGAAAAGGAGCAGCCAGCCGCCTGAAATAAGCAAATATAGGGCGAAACATAGAAAGAAAAACGGAATGTAAGGTAAGATTTTGATCATGGGTTAACTCCTCTCGTTATGGTTGAATTTTGAACTGCAATAGGTGAAACCGCCCGCCTGCGCGCTTCACCTGGCTAATTCTATAGTAACTCTGGCTATTCCGCAATCACCGTTTCCGCCTTCGTCTTTTTGAAACTCACCGTCCCGCGCGAGAGATCGGGATATCTGAGCGATTCCACGCCAGAAAGCAGGCCTTCAATCGTCAAACCATTTTATGTAGAGTCGCTGCGCCACCCGTTTGCCGCAACCGACCTCATTGTGCCTATCCGCGTCCCGGTCAATGGATGCCCGGCGGCGTTAGCGGCAGCCCCTGGTCAGCGACTCCGAAATGGTACGGAGAGAATGTGTTTCCATGTATCATCAAACTCTCCATAAACTGCGAGTTCGTCTGCGATAAATCTGAAGGGGAGCTGGGGTTTGAATTGTTCGACAAAGCGCTGCGCCAATTCCGGGCTGGCGGCTTCCTCCGCCCCATAGGCGATCGTCAGATGATAGACGGGATAGCCAACCCCGCCTCGAAATTGGGGAAATTCGGAGCATAGCGCTTCCGTAACCTGCTCAAAATGGCTTTGCGGCGAAGGGGAAAGCCATAGCGTCCGACTGGTGGGAAAGGCGCAGATGGGCTGGGCAAAGTATTCAAAGGACATGAAACCATCGGCCAATGCCTGGAGTCTGCCGATCACCTCATTCGTCAGATCTGCATCCGCAAGGAAATAGGGCAGCACCGTAGTATGCAAGGGAATGGCTGCGCCCGGATGATGAATGTGGTTCTGGCGAAAGGCCTTCAATTCATCAGGGACATTAGAAACCGGAATCACACAAACTGTCCTAGTGCTCATATTTGACTCTCCTGAAAAAAGGAAGAAGTTTCACGCAAAGGCGCAAAGACGCAAAGTAAAAAACAAAGCCTTAGCGGGCTTGGCGGCTTTGCGTGAAATTTTCATAATCGGGGCTGTACCGTAGGTTCGGTCACACTCCATAATAACTCTGGCTGCTCCGCGACGACCGTTTCCGCCTTCGCCTTCTTGAAACTCACCACCCCGGAAAGCAAGTTATGGTCGCTTTTGCTGTTGAACGGTGGATCGGGGTAGATCCGGTCTATGCTCTCCGCCGGGATGGATTCGCGTAAAATGTCTAAGTTGTCGCCAAAATAGAGTTGACCCATAGGCGCCTCGGTTGAGATTTTGAACGATTATATGTCGGCGTCCCCCACAAGTCAACACCAAATTTCAATGCCCCCCATTTGAACAATCCCCATCATCGTATATAATCACCCTTGAAACGTGATGCCTTTACCCTAAAGTCATCACGTTTCACGTTTCACGTTTCATAGAGCAGCACCCTCATCATCCCTGGACGCTTCGTTATACTGTTGGAGGTTGTTATGCCGGATTTTGTGCATTTGCACACCCACACGGAATATTCGCTGTTGGACGGCCTGAGTTCGTGCCCTGCGCTGGCGAAGTACGCCGCCGAATTGGGCATGAAGTCGCTGGCGATCATTGATCACGGCGTGATGTACGGCTGCGTGGATTTCTACAAAGCTTGCGGCGCCGCCGGGGTCAAGCCGATCATCGGCATGGAAGCCTACCTCGCCCGCCAGTCGCGGCTGAACCGCGAAAAGGACGACGGCAAGCCGTACCACCTGATCCTGCTGGCGCAGAACCAGGCCGGCTACCAAAACCTGCTCAAGCTGGCGAGCATCGCGCAGTTGGAAGGCTTCTACTACAAGCCACGCATTGACAAAGACGTGCTGGAACGCCACGGCGACGGCCTGATCGTGCTCTCGGCCTGCGCCCAGGGCGAAATCCCGCAATTGATCTACAACGGGCAGGAAGACAAGGCGCGCGCGGCCGTCCGCTGGTATCAGGAACGCTTCCCTGGCCGCTTCTACATCGAATTGCAGACGCACGACATCCCAGAATTTGACGCGACCTACCGCCGCTTGCCGGAACTGGCGCACGAGATGCAAATTCCCCTCGTGGCGACCAACGACATCCACTACGCCCGGCGCGACCAGGCCGAGGCGCACGACGTGCTGCTGTGCATCGGCACCGGCAAGACGGTCAACGAGGCGAACCGTCTGCGGATGACCGACCCTTCGTACTACATGCGCTCCCCGCAGGAAATGGAGAAGCTGTACCGCCACCTGCCGGAGGCGCTGACTAACACGGTCCTCATCGCCGAACAGTGCGACGTCAAGCTGGCCTTCGCGCCGCCCTACCACCTGCCCAAATTCCCCGTGCCGCCGGACAAAGGCACGTCCGAGGAGTACGTGCGCGAACTGTGCCGTCAGGGGATGCAGTGGCGCTACGGCAAAGACGCCGCCCGCCCCGACTACATCGAGCGACTGGAATATGAATTGAGCGTCATTCACACGATGGGCTTCGACGACTACTTCCTCATTGTGTGGGACTTGTGCCAGGCCGCGCAGCGGATGGACATCTGGTGGAACGTCCGCGGCTCCGGCGCGGGCAGCGTGGTGGCGTACACCCTGGGCATCACCAACGTAGACCCCTTCAAGAACCGCCTGATGTTCGAGCGCTTTCTCAACCCCGGCCGGATTTCCATGCCCGATATTGACCTGGATTACCCCGACGACCGCCGCGCCGAACTGATCGCCTACACGAAGGAGCGTTACGGCGCCAACCACGTCTCGGCCATCATCACCTTTGGGACGTTGGGCGCGCGCGCCGCCATCCGCGACGTGGGCCGCGCGCTGGACGTCCCCCTGGGCGAAGTGGATCGCCTGACGCGCCTCGTCCCCAACGTCCCCGGCAAGCCCGTCTCCATCACCGAGGCGCTGGAGACGATTTCGGACCTCAAGGAAGCCTACGACGGCGCGGCCTACATCAAAAAACTGCTGGACACCGCCATCCAGGTGGAAGGCGTCACCCGCCACGCCAGCACCCACGCCGCCGGCATCCTCATCTCCGACGAGCCGCTGGAAACGTACCTGCCGCTCAACCGCCCCACCAAGGCCGAAGGCGAAGACAGCCCCGTGGATCGCGTCTCGCAGTGGGCGATGGAGATTGTGGACGCGCTGGGAATGCTCAAAGTGGACTTTTTGGGACTGCGCACCCTCACCCATATGCGCAAGACCTGCGAGCTGATCGAGAAAGAGCATGGCCGCAAATTTGATATGCAAAGCATCCCCTACGAGCGCGTCCCCGACGACCCGGAGAAAGACGCCGACGTGCGCGCCCTTTACGACTTGCTGGCGACCGGCGAGACGACCGGCGTGTTCCAGGTAGAAGGCGCGGGGATGCGGCGCGTGCTGCGCGAAATGCGCCCGACGCAATTCCAGCACATCATCGCCGTGCTGGCGCTGTATCGCCCCGGCCCCCTGGAACAGATTCCTTCCTACATCCGCCGGATGCATGGCGAAGAAGAAGTGAGCTACCATCATCCGATCATAGCGGATTTACTTGAGGATACTTACGGCATCATCATTTATCAAGAGCAAATTATGCAGATCGCCGTCGCCATGGCCGGCTACAAACCCGGCGAAGCTGACATGATCCGCAAGGCCGTCGCCAAGAAAAAGCGCGACCTGATGGACAAGCACAAGCAAATGTTCTGCGACGGCGCGGTCGCCAAAGACATCCCCCTGGAAGCCGCCGAAGCGGTCTGGGCCGACATCGAATTCTTCGCGCGCTACGGCTTCAACCGCGCCCACGCCACCGACTACGCCGTCATCACCGGGCAGACGGCCTACCTCAAGGCGCACTATCCCCTGGAATTTATGACGGCCCTGATGACGACCGAGCGCCACAACACCGAAAAGCTGGGCACGCTCATCATTGACGCGCGCCGCACCGGGTTGGACGTGCTGCGACCGTGCATTAACCGTTCCGGCGTCGAATGTACCATCGAGCGCGGCTCCATGCCGGGCGGCAACGGCGTGCATCGCGCTATCCGCCTGGGCCTCGGCGTGATCAAAAACGTGGGCGATGAAGTGATGCGGCTGGTGGCGGCGGCGCGCGACGCCGGCGGCCCGTTCAAGTCGCTGGACGATCTGGCCGACCGGGTGGACTTGCGCAAGCTCAACCGCAAGACACTGGAATGTCTCATCCAGGCCGGCGCGCTGGACGCTTTTGGCCCGCGCCCCGCGCTGCTGGCCGTGGTGGACGCGCTGTTGAGCGCGAGCGCGCAGACGCACAGCGCCCGCGAGGTCGGCCAGTTCTCGCTCTTCGGCGACATGCCCGACATGCAGATGACCGCCATCCGCCTGCCGCAGACGCCCCCGCCCATCCCCGACCGCCGGCTGTTGGAGTGGGAGAAGGAACTGCTGGGGACGTACCTCTCCAAGCACCCCATGACCGACCAGGAGAACGAACTGCTGGCGCTGAGCCTGGTCAACACCACCGTCGGCCGGATCGAGAACGAACCTCTGGGGCAACAACTCACGCTCGTGGGGATGGTGCAGCGCATCCGCCGGATCAACACCAAGAAAGGCGAGACGATGGCGTTTGTCACGCTGGAAGGCTCAGAGGGGACCTTTGACGTGGTGGCGTTCCCGCGCACCTACGAGCGCAGCAAGGATCTCCTGACGCCGGAGCGCGTGGTGGTGGTCAGCGGCAAGCTGGATAACCGCCCCGACCGCGAGGAACACCCGCTGCTGGTGGATTGGATCAAATCGCCGCAAGACCTGTTGCGCCCGGTAAACAATTCCCCTTACGCCGCCTCGGGATTTGGCGCGGCGGAAGAGGATAATTTCACGCTGGTGGGCAACGGCTTTGTGGAGGAGCTGCCGGTTTACGGCAACGGCGGCCCGCGTGAGACCCACCCGGTCCCGGCAGCACCGCGCGCCACTCCTGCCCCACCCGACGACCTCCCGCCGTGGGAAGCGCCGGCGCGGCCCGCCGTCATCCGGGAAGCGCCCCCGGTCCCGCTCCCGGCGCCGACGCCCCGCAAATCCGTCACCCCCGCATCCTCGGTATCCAATAATGGGGATGACCTCGAAGCGACACCCCCGCCGCCGGAGGAACCGCCCGCGCCGCCGGCCACGCTCTACATCACCCTGCGGCGCACCGGCAACAACGGCGCGGATTTCGAGCGGTTATCACAGTTACACCGCTTGCTCACCGGGCAGGTGGGGCAAGATCATTTCGTGGTAGTGCTTGAGGGAGGGGGAGGCCGCGTCGAACTCTCGTTCCCCAACGAGGGGACGTGCTACAACCAAAGCCTGCGAGAACAGGTCCGCAGTCTCGTCGGCCCCAACAACCTCCGCGTCGTCATGGCCGCGGCTTAAAGAATTAACGCAAAGGCGCAGAGACGCAAAGACGCAAAGTTTTTAAAACTTTGCGTCTTTGCGTCTTTGCGTTGATTTTTTCTTGGTTCTTAACCTTTTCCGGCGGCGCCGAAAAGGTTAAGGTAGTACCCGCAACGTTCCTCGAAAGAATCCGTAGCGACTTTGCTCAAAGCGAAGTACGACACAGCCTCCGTCGCCCGCGCCGCCTCGACCATCCTTCTGGCCGTCGTCACAAAAAGGTCGGTCGCCACGTTGACCTTGGCAATGCCGCCGGCGATGGCCGCGCGGAACTGCGCCTCCGATAGCCCGCTCCCGCCGTGCAGCACCAGCGGGACGTTCACCCGCGCGCGGATGGCGGCGAGCCGCTCCAAATCCAACTGCGGTTCTCCCGCGTAAGGGCCGTGCGCCGTCCCAATGGCGATGGCGAGGAAGTCCACCCCCGTTTCAGCCACAAAGCGTTCCACCTCATCGGGGTCGGTGAAGCCCCGTCGCAAGGAATCCGTGTCCTGATACTGACTGCCTTGTCCCACGTGGCCCAATTCTGCTTCCACCCCCACGCCCACCGCGTGCGCGGCCTTGACGATGGCGCGGGTCGTTGCAATGTTCTCCTCCAGCGGCAACTGTGAGCCGTCGAACATCACGTCGCTGAAGCCGTAGGCGAGCGCGCGGATGCACTGCTCGAAGCTCTTGCCGTGATCCAGCATCAGCGAGATGGGGGCGGCGGCCTTCTCGGCGCGGGTGCGGATGTAGCTGGCGAGGGCGCGGGCATTGGGGCCTTCAAACACAGCATCGTACAAGGCGATGATGACCGGCGCGCGGACGGCTTCCGCGCTCAAGACCATCCCTTCCGTGCTGACCATATCCACAGCATCAAACAATGGGATCGCGTACCCTTCAGACTGGGCGCGCTTCAATTCCGGCACAATTGAGATGAATGGCATAGCAGTTCTCCTTTAAGAATACCATGGTGTTTCACGCAAAGGCGCAAAGACGCAAAGGTTAAAAAAACTTGGCGACCCTGCGCCTTCGCGTGAGAGTCTTTTCCGTTAAAATCCGTTCAATCCGTTGAGAAAAATTCACCCAATGAACACCCCGCGCTGCCGCAAAAACGCGAGGGTTTCCTCATACGTGGGGATGCCGCGCCGTCCGCTCAGTTGGGTGCATTTGAGGGCGGAGACGGCGGTGCTGAACACGGCGACCGTGTGCAAATCCCACCCGTGCAGCAGGCCGACGAGGTATGCGCCGT
Source organism: Chloroflexota bacterium (assembly GCA_029555965.1). Classification (GTDB taxonomy): domain Bacteria; phylum Chloroflexota; class Anaerolineae; order B4-G1; family SLSP01; genus JAKQHY01. Next base: position 9,561 of record JAKQHY010000179.1, read on the forward strand.
GGAAAACATCGCCGGCGCCGGTGGTATCCACCACATCCACGTCAAACGTGGGGACGTGGAAGCGCTCGTCGCGGGTCACGGTGTAGCTGCCGTCTTTCCCCTCGGTTTGCACGACGATTCGCGGCCCCATCTCCAGGATCGCGGCGCCGGCGTCCCAGAGATCGCTCAAGCCGGTCAGCGCCGGGCCGAAACCGGTCCCGCAGATGAGGATGTCCGCCGCGCCCACCAGCGCGCGCATCTTCTCCGACACCGGGCCGCGTGTGGCCGAGCCGTCGAGCATGACGGTTTTCCCGGCTTCATGCATCCAACGCGCCGCTTCCAGGGCGGCGTCGGCGTGCATCCCGTCCAGGTGCAGGTAATCGGCGGCGGTGAGGTACTCTCGATCCAGCTCGTCCGGCGTCAAGGGGCGGCGCTGTGCGTAGTGGGTGCCGGAGAAGACCCGTTCTCCCGTCTCCGCGTGGACGTGAACCAGCACCACCTGGTCGTCCGGGCCAGGGCGTTGCAGGGCGCGGCTCACGTCCAGCCCGTGTTCGAGCAGCGTTTGAAGCTTGATCTGCCCCAGGCGGTCGCTGCCGTAGGTGCCGACGAAGCCGGTCGGCACGCCCAACCGCGCCGCCGCCACCAGCGCCGTTGCCACCGGGCCGCCGCCCTCGATTGCCATCGCGTTCAACCGCGCGCCGCGTTCCCAGGTGGGCATATCCTTGAGGCGGATCAGGATGTCCAGGCAGGCCATCCCCAGGCCGATGATGGGTGGATGCGTGGTCATAGAGCCTCTTTCAGCGTGAGCAAATTTCGAGACGTGAAGCGTAATTCGTAATTCGTAATTCGTAATTCGTAATTCGTCACGTTTCACGATACTGTTATGCCACAACCACCGGCGTAATCCCCAGGAATTTGCACGCCAATTGCAACGCCTGCACCTGATCGCCGTGGATCATGCTCGCGTGGTGGACGAAGCCTTCTTCTACCAACGTGCGGTAGAGCCGGGCATGATCTGTCACTTGCACCCACGCCCACGTGCCGGCCAGCGTCTCATCCGATGGGATGATCTCGCCGGGGGCGATCAGCATCTTCCACTGGCCGTCGTACTCGGCCAGCCGGCAGAACGTGACACATCCCGGCTTCACCTGGAACTGCGCCAACCCGGCCTGCGGATCGGCGGCGGGGATGGGCCGGTCGCCGGTCATATCGAAGCGGGAGCGCAGCGCGACGTGTTCCGGCTCGCGGGCCAGGCAGGCGGGCGCGTTGCCGCAGTGCCACGCCAGCAGGCGGTTGGGGTTCTCGCGGTGCTGGATCGTCCAATCTATAAAGTGCGGCACGGTCTCGCCGAGCGCGGCCTGGTAGCTGACGAGCATCGCCAGCGCGCCGAGTACGTCCGTCTCGCAGGCCGTGAGCATCCGCCGCCCCGTCAGCCGCCCGAAGACGTTGCACACCGAGATGCCGAGCAGCCGCTGGATGGACGGCCAGCACGCCATCGCCATGGCCGACAGGCGGTTGCGCGTCCAGAAGTCGGCCAGCGCGGCCTCGAGTTTGGCAGCGGTGCGCAGATAGGCCTCGCTGACGGTGATGGTCGGATAGGCGGCGCGGAGTTCGGCCAGGACGGTTTGCACGGCGGGGGCGTCGTCGGGCAGCGCCTGGGCGGCGTCGGCAATGTCGCTCAGGTTGGCGGGGATGACGTTCTGCCCGAATTTCTGGATCATGGCCGTTTCGTCGAAGCCGACCGTCTCGAAAGCGGCGGGCCGCACGCCGATCTGCCCGATGCGCGCACCCTTCAGCCCCTTGACGACGGCCACGGCGCGCACGAAGTCCTGCACGGCGGCGGCAAATTCCGGCTCGTCGGGGAAGAACAGCCCGGCGTAGTGAAAGGGCAGCTTGCGGCGATAGAGTCCCGACGCCATCGAGAGGTTGCCGCAGTACGAATCCGACGCGCGGGACATCCCGGCGTCGTCGAGAGCCGGCGGCTCTTTGGTGGCGTACAGCAGCACGGGGACTTTGAGAAGCTCGGCAACTTTGGCCGCCGACCGCTCGTCGCCGAAGTCCAGCGGGCAGAGGATAAGGCCATCCACCCCCTGGCGACGGAAATACTCGGCGACGACCTCCGCCTCATCCAGCGAATGCACCGCGCCATACGGAGTATACCCATGCTCCGCGCATAAAGGTTCGCCATCCGGGGCGGGTTGTGGCACGACCACCTCCATCCCCCTGACTTGGGCGAAAGCATTCAGACTATCGTCGCGCATTTTCTGCGTCCACGAAGTCCAACGGAACCGATACGAAGGGATGAAACCAATTTTTACGGATACGGACATCGTTTTCTCCTTAGTCGAGTGGTTGTTAGTCGGGTCGTCGGGTCGTCGGGCGGTCGTTGGTCGGGTCGTCGGGTGGTCGTTGGTGGGTTGTAGGGTGATCCTCGCCGGCGTGCAGTATGCGCGGCATGGTGAGTCCAGAGGATAATTATATGCTTTTCTGTCCGTTGCAGAAGTTACATTTTTATGGATTCGGTTTAAAATTAATAACACTCACCACAACACTTGAAAGCCGTCATAGGACTATTGGACTGATGACTATAAGACTTTAAGGAGATGGGACATGAACGGGTATACAGGCAAAATCTTAAAAGTGGATTTGACGACCGGCAAGATTGAGATTGAAGAGCCGACCGAGCTTTTTTACCGCCGTTATTTGGGTGGGGCCGGAATTATCGGCTATTACCTGCTCAAGGACATCCCCAAAGGGGCGGATCCACTGGGGCCGGATAACGTGCTGGTGATGGCCGGCGGGGCGATGACCGGGCTGCCCATCGCCGGCGGTGGGCGCAACGCCGTGGGCGCCAAGTCGCCATTGTCCGGCGGCTACGGCGAGGCAGACGCCGGCGGCTTCTTTGGGGCCGAACTGCGTCGCGCCGGGTTCGACGCTGTCGTGGTGCGCGGTAAAGCGGAGCAGCCGGTGTACCTGTGGATTCACGATGGCGAAGTCGAGATCCGCCCGGCGAGCCATCTGTGGGGGATGACCACCCTGGCCTGTCAGGAAGCGGTGCGGGCCGAGTTGGGCGAGAAGCAGGCGCGGCTGGCGATGATCGGCCCCGGTGGGGAAAAGCTTGTGCGGTATGCGTGCATCATCAATGACCTCAAACACGCCGCCGGGCGCACCGGCATGGGCGCGGTGATGGGGTCGAAAAACCTGAAGTGCATCGCGGCGCGCGGCAAAGCCAGTGTGCCGGTCGCCGACCCGGACGCTTTCAAGGCGCTGGCGAAGTCTATGGTGGACACCTGGAAGGACAAAGCCTGGAATATGCACCTGTTGGGCACCGACGGCGGGCTCACGGGATTGAGCGCGCGCGGCGCGTTGCCGACGCGCAACTTCCAGGACGGGCAATTTGCCGGCGCGGAGAAGATCGGCGGGGAGGCGATGCGCGATACCATTCTGGTGGACACCGGCGGCTGCTTCGCGTGTCCGGTGCATTGCAAGCGGGTGGTCAAAGTGGACGACAGCGATTACCAGGTAGACCCCCTCTACGGCGGGCCGGAGTACGAGACGGTGGGGGCGTTCGGCTCCAACTGCGGCGTAGACGATCTGCGCGCCGTCGCCAAGGCCAACGAGCTATGCAACGCTTACGGCGTGGACACGATCACCGCTGGCATGGCCGTCTCCTTTGCGATGGAGTGCTTCGAAAACGGCCTGCTGACGTTGGCGGATACCGGCGGCCTGGACTTGCGCTTCGGCAACGCGGCGGCGATGGTGGACCTGACCCGGATGATCTGCGTCCGCGAGGGGCTGGGCGACCTGTTGGCCGAAGGCCCGACGCGCGCCGCGCAGGTCATCGGCCAGGGGGCGGAGCAGTTCGTGATTGACGTCAAAAAGCAGCCGTTCCCCATGCACGAGTGTCGCACGCGGCACGGGCAGGCGTTGGGCTACGCCGTCTCGCCGACCGGCGCCGATCACATGCACAACTTCTGGGATGAAGGCCTGGCGCGCGAGCCGCTGGGCGAGGGTTTTCTCGGGTTGGGGGTCTACGAGGCGACGCCAAAAACCGAACTGAACGCGCACAAGGTGCGCGCGTACACCTTCGACGTCAACCTGCGGTGGGTTCACAACCAGATCGGGTGCTGCATGTTCATCCCCTGGTCCCGCGACGAAATTATTAACATTTTGCAGACAGTAACGGGATGGAAGGTCAACCTGTGGGAACTGATGAAGGCCGGGGAGCGTTGCGTGACGTTAGCGCGTGCTTTCAACATGCGTGAGGGCCTGACGCGGGCGGACGACGTGTTGCCGCCTCGGATGCGTCTGCCCCACGTCAGCGGCGGTTTGAACGAGAAGCCGGTCCTGCCCGAAGTGCTGGACGAAGCCGTGACGTTGTTCTACGGCATGATGGGCTGGGACCCGCAGACCGGCGTTCCCACGCCGGCCAAGTTGCACGAGTTGGACATTGCCTGGGTGGTTAACGCATAAACCAAGAAAAGGGGATATTTTTCGATTGCGGGCGCAGCCTGCAATCGAAAAATACTTTAAAAAAGTAAGACCCCACCGGAGTGGGGTCTTGCTGTTTTTGGTCTGCTGGATTGGCAATTAGTTGCCAGGGCCGAGGCCGCTGACGACGTTGCTGAACACGTTGTTGATCACGCCACCGAGCGTGGTCAGGATGACGATGACGACGATAGCGATGAGCACCAGGATGAGGGCGTATTCAACCAACCCTTGACCTTCTTCACGCGGTAAGTACAACATCTCAGTTCTCCTTTCATAAAGTTAAGTTTTGGAATCTGACTATATCTTAACCTGTTTCTGCCTATAATACAATAGGAACTTAGTACTGTTTTCATATTCTATTTTAACTTAGGGTTACGAGATTTTTTGGGGGGATTTCCTGGAAAACCTCTTGACTCTAGGGTTACCCAAGGGATTATACTATAGGCATGTTTCGAATAGGCGAGTTCTCCCGTATAGGAAGCGTGACGATTGAGACGTTGCGACATTATGATGCGCTGGGGTTGCTCAAACCGGCGCACGTGGATCCCTTCACCGGTTATCGTTACTATAGCGCCGGACAGTTGCCGCGCCTCAATCGGATCATCGCATTGAAAGAGGTGGGATTCTCATTGGAGGAAATTGCGCGCATCCTGCATGATAATCTCTCTCCGGATGAATTGCGTGGTATGCTGAAAGCTCAGTTAGTGTTAACCGAGAGTGCGATAGCAACCGCTCAAGTGCGACGGGACCGTATCCTGACTCGCTTGAATTCTCTCAACATGGAGGAAGCTATGCCTGCTTATGAAGTAACACTGAAATCGGTAGACGCTCTCACTATCGCTGCCATCCGTGAAAGGGTGCCCACGCTTGAGCAAGTGCCGCAACGTTGGGGAGAAATGTTCAACACGCTCGCGAGTTGGTTGACTGCCAACGGACTGCCCTTTGGCCTCCCTATGACGCTCTATCATAACGAAGGCTATACCCGCGAGGATATAGACACCGAGTGCGCCTTCATCATCCACGACACAGCGCTTGATAAGGTTGCCAGGCCGGTGGCGCCCATTATGGTGCGCCCAATGGCTGCCGTCTCGTCTATGGCGACTACTGTCGTCGCGGACTGGAAGGCTGAGGGCCTGGAACCGGCCTACCGCGCTCTGGGGCAGTGGATAGAGGCCCATGAGTATCACATCGTTGGCGCGCCCCGCGAGTTGTATTATGGTTCACCTGAAAAGGGCGACTACACGGTTGAAATTCAGTTCCCAGTTGAAAAGGAGGTTCTGATATGGGGAAGATAAAAACAGGCGCGTATAATCCCTTACCGGTGGCGCCGATTGTGCTGGTGGGGGCGAATGTGAACGGAAAACCCAACTATATGGCCGCGGGCTTTGTCAACGGGGTGAATGTCAAGCCGGCCATCCTTTATGTCAGCCTGAACAAGCGCCATTACACGCCCAAGGGGATTATCGAGAACGGCACTTTCAGCCTCAACATCCCTTGTGCCGATTATGTGATCGAAACGGACTACTGCGGGTTAGTTAGTGGTCGAAGCGCCGATAAGTCTGGCATTTTCACCACGTTCTATGGCGAACTGGAAACCGCGCCGATGATTGCGGAATTTCCCATCACTTGCGAATGTCGGTATACCGGCCAAAAGGTGGAATTCGAGATGGATACCGTCTATTTCGGCGAGGTCATCCAGGTGCACGTCAACTCGGACTTGTTAAATGAGGAGCAGAAGATTGATATTTTGAAGGCCAACCCTATTTATTACTCCGGGATTGAGAACCGCTACCGCACCTTGGGAGCAGATATGGGGCCGGCCTGGCGTATTGGCCGAGAGTACACGCCCAAACAAGCCTCGGCGACACAGGAATCTGTGGAATCGCGTTACCGGTGCGCCATTGTCGAACGCCCTGCGCAACCGGCTTTGACGATCCGTTCCCGCGCGCCGCTCATGGCGTTGGCTCGGACGATTGGCGAATCCATGGCTGCGATCGCACAATACGCCGGGAGACAGGGCTACATTCCCGCCGGCCCACCATTTGTTGCCTATCACGGGTTTGACGGGCGGGAACAAGATGTGGAAATTGGATTCCCCTTCAATTCCGGCGTAGAGGGAAAAACGTCTATCCAGGTAAGCGCGATCCCCGGAGGAAAATCTGCCGCCTATCATTACATTGGCCCCTACGATAGACTGCCGGAAATCCGCGTCGGGCTGCAACAATGGCTGAATACAAACGGGTACACGCCTGTCGGGGTGATCTATGAAAACTACCTGAGTGATCCCCAACGCACGGCCCCAGAAAACCTTGAAACCGAGATCCTAGTTCCGCTTTTGGTGACCGACGGAGTTGCTCCAAACTAACTAAACGAACCTTCTGGCGCGGAACCGGCGCCCCAAGTGGGCATCATCGCGCAGCAAGCCCAACGGTTGTCAGCGTGTGGTGAAGATAATTCCATCAGCGCGTATTCTGGGAACAGGTGCGCTTCGCGTGTAATCAACTCTGGTCATTCTGAGTGGCTACGGGATTTTTACATTTTCCAGGAGTAGGGGTATAGTGGGCGGGAATGGTTGTGGAAAGTCGCGCACTGTGGGGAGGACAAGGTTGACACATTCTGATGGCCCTATGGAGGGTAAAGTGGTTATGGTGACGGGCGCGGCTTCGGGCATCGGCGCAGCGACGGCCCGGGGAATAGCACAACAAGGCGCTGTGGTTATTCTCGTGGATCGCGATCTGGAAAAGGGCGCAGCCACAACCAACCGGATCCGGCAGGAGACAAACAACCCCGTGGTTGAATTTATAGCGGCCGACCTCTCGATCCAGCAAGAAATCCGCCGACTGGCGCAGCAATTTCAAAGTCGCTATCAGCGGCTGGATGTGTTGGTGAACAATGCGGGCGCGATTTTTGCTGAACGGCAGGAGAGCGCGGACGGAATCGAGATGACATTTGCGCTCAACTATTTGGGGTACTTCCTGTTGACGAACCTGTTGCTCGACACTCTCAAGACCAGCGCTCCGGCCCGTATCATCAACGTCTCCTCTCGCTCGCACGCTAGGGCGCACATCAAGTTTGATGACCTGGAAAGCCGCTCGGATTACCAGGGCTTGCAGGTATATGCTCATTCCAAGCTCGCCATTGTGCTGTTCACCTATGAACTGGCGCGGCGCCTGGCGGGAACCGGAGTAACTGCGAATGTCCTGCATCCAGGTGTGGTCGCAACCAACTTTGGCGGGAATCATAAAGGCACCCTCGGGTTTCTCATGCGTTTGTTTCGTTTTGCCTTTATCAACCCGGACCAGGGGGCGCAGACCAGCATTTTCCTGGCAACCGCCCCGGAAGTAGAAGGTGTCACGGGTAAATATTTTGTGAAGTGTAAGGCCATTCCTTCGTCCCCTGCTTCCTATGATATGGCAACTGCCGAACGTTTGTGGCAGATGAGCGTGGCTTACACAACCCCCGTGACATAAAAAATCCTTTGCCAAAGGTGGATATTCGGTATAACCATGTTATAATCTTACCCATTCGGGGAAATATTCCAACAGTAGGGTTCAGAGGAGATCTTATGCGAATTGAGATTATAGTAGGCGCAATTCAAACACAGCCCGCGGAGGCCATCGTCGTCAATTTATTCGAGGGCGTGACGGAACCGGCGGGGGCGACCGGCGCAGTAGACCAGGCCCTGAGCGGGCAGCTCCGGGTGTTGCTTGCCGGGGGCGACTTTCGGGGAAAGCCCAACGAAGTGGCCGTGCTCTATCCCGCCGGCGCGATCCCGGCGCAGCGCGTGATTCTGGTCGGGCTGGGCAAGGCGGAAAAGTTTACCCTTGATGGTGCGCGGCAGGCTGCCGCGACCGCTGCGAAGAAGGCCCGCGAGCTGGGCGTGACGCACCTTCACACTATCTTGCACGGCGCGGGGAGCGGTGGGCTTGACCCGGAGAAGGCCGCCGAAGCCGTCGTGGAAGGCACGCTGCTGGGCCTGTATCGTTTCAACGAGTTGAAAACCAAACTGGACGACGTGCGCCCCGACATCGAAACGCTGACGCTAGTGGAATTGGACGCCGGGCGCAAAGCCGCCATGGAAACCGGCGCGCGCGTGGGGCAGGTGATCGCCGAATCCACCGCCCTGACCCGCGACCTGGTAAACCGCCCCTCCAACGTCGCCACCCCCTCCTACATTGCGGAGGTGGCCCGACAGATGGCCGGAGAGGTCGGGATGGGTTGCACGGTGCTGGAAAAAGACGCGCTGACCGCGCTGGGGATGGGGTCTTTCCTCAGCGTCAATCAGGGCGGCGACGAACCGGCCCGCATGGTGATTTTGGAGCACAACCTCGGGCGCGATGATCTGCCGACGGTGGCGCTGGTGGGCAAGGGCATCACCTTCGACACCGGCGGCATCTCACTGAAGCCGGGTCAGGGGATGGATCGCATGAAGGGCGACATGGGCGGCGCGGCGGCGGTGCTGGGCGCGCTGCGGGCGGCGGCCCTGCTCGATCTGCCGCTGCACCTCGTGGGACTGCTGCCGTTGACGGAAAACATGCCCGACGCGCAGGCGGTCAAACCCGGCGACGTGGTGCGTTCCCTCAAGGGCCTGACCATCGAGATTCTCAACACGGACGCCGAAGGCCGCCTCGTTTTGGCGGACGCCCTGACCTACGCCGGCAACTTCACGCCGGCGGCTGTGCTGGACATCGCTACGTTGACCGGCGGGCGTGTGATCGCCCTGGGCGCGCACGCCGCCGCCGTGATGGGCGACGACGCGCTTTGCGCGCGCTTGCAAACGGCGGGACAGGTCGTCTACGAGCGCGTCTGGCCGCTGCCGCTTTTCGACGAGTACCACGAGGCCCTCAAGAGCGACGTGGCCGACATCAAAAATATTGGCGGATCGCGCGAGGCCAGCGCGATTATGGGCGGCTGCTTCCTCAGCAAGTTCACGCCGGACGACGTCCCCTGGGTTCACATTGACATTGCCGGGCTGGAATTCACCGAGAAGGATCAGCCCTACGTCCCCAAGGGCGCGACCGGGATGGGCGTGCGGCTTTTTGTGGAATTGCTGCGCACCTGGTCGGCAGGGTAGGGGATGACAAAGGACTACACCGTTGCCGAATTAACCGACGCGATGAACCGCTTCGTGGGCGCGATGGGCTGGTACGGGCCGGATTCGCCCGTCCAACAGACGCCGCGCAACATCGCCATCTCCTTGTCGTTGGAGGCGGCGGAGGTGTTGGAGTATTTCCAGTGGGGCGAAACGGCGCAGGCGGACGCGCTGGCCGAAGAACTGGCGGATGTGGCGCTCTATTTGCTGCAACTGGCCTACGTGACACAGATAGACCTGGGGCAGGCGATCATGGACAAACTGGCGATCAACTACCGTCGCTTCGGCCCCGCCTCCGGCAACGGAACAGAGAGCGATCAGAAACCAGAAACCGATAACTGATCCCACGACTATCAGACTACACGACTACCAGACTATTCTCAGAGGGCATGATGGCAGACTTTCTAACCGCGCAGAGTGAAGATTTCTCAAAATGGTACAACGAGATCGTGCAAAAGGCCGACCTGGCCGACTATTCCCCCGTGCGGGGCTGCATGGTCATCAAACCCTACGGTTACACGCTGTGGGAGCGCATCCGTGACGAGCTGGATCGCCGTTTCAAGGAGACGGGGCACGTCAACGCCTACTTCCCACTGTTCATCCCTATGAGCTTCTTGCAGAAAGAGGCCGAACACGTCGAGGGCTTCTCGCCGGAGCTGGCCGTGGTGACGCACGGCGGCGGGGAAGAACTGGAAGAACCGCTGGTGGTGCGTCCCACCTCCGAGACGATCATCGGGCACATGTACGCCAAATGGATTCAGTCCTACCGGGATTTGCCCGTGCTCATCAACCAGTGGGCCAACGTCGTGCGGTGGGAGCTGCGCACGCGCCTCTTCCTGCGCACCACCGAATTTCTCTGGCAGGAAGGCCACACGGCGCATGCCACGGAGACGGAGGCCCAAGAGGAGACGCTGCGGATGTTGGACGTCTACACCGACTTCGCCGTCAACGAGGCCGCCATCCCCGTGCTGCCCGGCCGCAAAAGCGAGAGCGAGAAGTTCGCCGGCGCCGTCGCCAGCTACACCATTGAGGCCATGATGAAGGATGGCAAGGCGCTCCAATCGGGCACCAGCCATTTCCTGGGTCAGAACTTTGCCAAAGCCTTTGACATCAAATTCCTGGACGAGGGCAACGTCCAGCAATACGCCTGGACGACCTCCTGGGGCGTCAGCACGCGCATGGTGGGCGCGGTCGTGATGACCCACGGCGACGACCAGGGGTTGGTGCTGCCGCCGCGTCTCGCGCCCATCCAGGCCGTCATCGTCCCGATATGGCGCAAGGATCAGGAGCGCGCGGCCGTTCTCGAAGCCGCCCGCGCCCTCTACCAGCAACTCGCGCCGACCGTCCGCGTCAAACTGGACGACCGCGACGAGCTATCCCCCGGCTGGAAATTCAACGATTGGGAGATGCGTGGCGTGCCGCTGCGGATTGAGGTCGGTCCGCGCGACGTGGCGCAGCAGACCGTGATGCTGGCCCGCCGCGATATGCCGGGGCGCGAAGGGAAGACGTCCGTGGCGCAGGCTGGATTGCCGCAGAGCGTGGCAGAGATGCTGGCGACCGTGCAGCAGGCGATCTACCAAAAAGCTCTCGCTTTCCGCGAGAGCCACATCGCCGATGTGCAAACCTACGATGAGCTTAAAGAGGCCATCCAGACCGGTTTCGCGCGGGCGTGGTGGGCCGGCGGGCGGGAAGACGAGGCGCGTCTCAAAGAGGAGACGAAGGCGACCGTGCGTTGCATCCCGATGGAACAGCCGGGCGGCAGCGGCCCCTGCGTTCTCACCGGCAAAGAAGCCCAAGAAATCGCCATTTTTGGGCGCGCTTACTAAAAAATCAGAAACCGGGGTTCTCTCAGAACCCCGGTTTCTCTTATGGCCGTAATCTGCTCAATCTGCTTAATCTGCTGACAAATTATCCCTCACGCGGTTCCACACACCGGACATTGTGGATTGCGCTCCAACTGCACCCCATCGAACGTCCCGCTCAGGCCTTCCCAGAGCAAAATCTTATCCACCAGCGGCGCGCCGATGCCTAGCAGTACCTTGAGCGCTTCGGTCGCTTGCAGCGCCCCGATGACCCCCGCCGCCGCGCCGACGACGCCCAGTTCGGCCGGCGTCGGATATGTCCCCGGAACCGGAAGCTGCGGGAACACGCAACTGCGGCAGGCGTGACCGGGGAGATACGTCCCCATCTGCCCCTCGAAGCGGGCGACCGCGCCCCACACCAGCGGCAGTCCTGCCTGAACGCACAACTCGTTCATCAGGGCTTTGGTTTCCAGGTTATCGCTGGCTTCTACCACCAGATCGTATTGGGACATCAGCGCGAGGCCGTTCTCGCGCAGCACTCGTTCTTCATACGGGATTGCCTTGACATCCGGGTTGAGCGCGCGCACGCGCTGCACGGCGGTCAGCGCCTTGCTGCGCCCCACATCCTGGGCGGCGTAGAGAATTTGCCGGTTTAAGTTAGAGACCGTAATGCGGTCATTGTCGGCGATCCCCAGCACGCCGACGCCGGCGGCTGCCAGATAAAGCAAGATGGGTGAGCCAAGCCCTCCCGCGCCGACGACCAACACACGCGCCTGATGTAATCTGGCCTGGCCTGCCGGGCCGATCTCTGGGATGACGGTTTGCCGTGAGTAACGTTCGTCCATCATAATGCCTCCGAGGTGAGAGAATTCAGTGATTGGACCTATGTAGTGGCAATTATACTCCCAGCGCCTTTTCCGGCCAACGGGAGAGCGGCAGGGGCGGCGAAATGGGGGCATCGGATTCACCGCCGGCCAGATACGTGTGTTTTCGAGCGCGCCGGTAAAAACAATGACCGGGGAGGTCGTCTCCCCGGTCATGGGTGGATGGGTGGGCGTGGTTATTCGGACGGCGGCAGCCTGTCCACTTCGTTTTGCCCTGGCGTTGGGCCGTCGGGAACCCCCGGCGGCGTTACCTTGTCAGCCGTGGGCATAGTGGCCGGGCGTGGATAGGGGCCGGCGGGCGCAAATGGCCGGCCCTGCGTGGCGTAGGGCATCGTGCCGAAGCGCGTCAGCAACACAGCGCCGGCGGCCAGCGGCGTCACGATAAAGACCAGCAATCCATAGACCGGCCAGAATATTTTGGTTACGATAATCACCAGCGATAGCAGCATAGACCCTACAATCGCGGTTATGACCGGGTTATATTGCGCTGGATGGGCGATGCCGGCCAACACTCGCCGCCCGAGAATGGCCCCCAGCGCGATCCAGCCCAACAACATACCGACGCCAACCAAAATCAGCCCAACGATGCCCAACGGCAGCAGACAGAGGGTGACGGCGAGCAGCACAAAGATTAACGGCGTCAGCACCAGCACCACCAGTCCCATCCCAAAGGCTGTCAGCGGTGTTTCTTCGATGACCCGACTCACCCGCTCTATCGGTCGCGGCCAGATGCTCGCGATCACCAACGCCAGCAGCCCCATAACCAGCACGTTGAACAGGTTGTGAATGAGTTTCCACAAGTTTGACACCCAACCTGGCTGTCGCTCAATCTGAATACTGGGGGCGGGCGCCGCCGGCCCCTGAAGGGGAAAATCCCACTCGAAGGAATCTTTTTCCATAGGGAGCACATTGCCATCCACGACGGCGTTCTCTTCTTGTGTGATCGCGCCGGCTGCGGATACATCCCCATGAACGTGGGCGGTATCCTCAAGGGTCACTTCACCGGCGGCGAAGATGTCGCCATCTATCTCCCCGGCAATCACCGCTGCCCCAAACACCACCAGATCGCCATCCACTTCGGCGCCTTCGTGGATGGTGGCCGTTCCCATCACCGTCAAATTGCCATCAAATTCTGTGTCAGATTCCAGGGTGGCCGGCCCCATCACCGTGAGGTCGCCGGAGGCTGCCCCACCACTCTTTAGTGTGTAAGGGCCAAAGTGAATGCCTCCCCCTTGCGGACCGGGCGCTGCCGCTGCGGGTATGGCGAGCCATAAAAGCAAAATGCTCAGTCCTATTGCCAATAACCATCGTTGTTTCATTGTGTCTACCTCCCTTTTATTTGTCTTTTTAGTTCATTACTGCGAGCGCTGCGGGCCTCCGGCGTGAGAGCCAGAGAAACAGCAGCGTTGCCAACACACCGTTGGGCATCAACAACAGGAAGCTGAGAGCGGCCAACCCCAAGAGAAAGGGTAGGATGATCTTCCATCCTGTGAACAGGGCCAACACTGTTTGCAGCAGTGAGGTAAACAGCAATTGCCACTCCGACCTCACTACGTGCAGGGCATGGCCCAGTGAGACATACGCATTGCCCAAAAAGTTCAAAACGACCCATGCCACCAGGGCGATAATGAAGGCGCTGCCCAGGAAACTGAGCAAACTGCGCAAATGTTGTTTCTGTACTGCGCGCGTCACTGTGCGGGTGGTGAAGCTGGCATCCAGCATCGGGGCGGGCGGTGCGGTGCGCAAGATAGTATCTAACTGACGCAAAGCTTCCCACTCCCGGCGACATTCGGCGCATTGCACCAGATGCTTTTCCCACAGGCGCGCTTCTTGTACTGATATATCGTCCTCGAAGGCGCGTTCCCACCATTCTTCACTATGCCAATCGAGATTGAGTAATTGCATTGGATCACGCATAACTTTCCTCTTGAACTAGGAGTGTCGCCATCACGCGGCGTGCTCTGAAGAGTCTGGATTTGATGGCGGATACTGTCAGACCGGTAATTTCGCCGATTTCATTGTACGAAAGGCCCTCCCAATAAAACAGGGTGATGATAGTGCGTTCTACGGGCGGCAAAGTTTCCAAGAGCAGCCGGATGCGGGTTTGCTCTTCGGCCTGCAATAGGGATGCCTCCGGCGTTGGACTGTGCCCCGCTTGCCATTCCCAGGCGCCATCTTCTCCCATCCCATCTAGCGATGTAGTGGGGCGACGGCGGCGAATGCGATCAATGCACTCGTTGGAGGCGATGCGCAAGAGCCAGGGCTTGAAAGGCCGCTCCGTATCATACGTGTGCAGGTTCAGGACCGCCTTGACCAGGGCTTCCTGGGTGGCGTCTTCCGCTTCGGTAGTTTCACCGAGCATCCGGTAACAGAGATTAAAAACTGATTGTTGATACGTGACTATCATTTGATTGATAGCCTCTTTGTTGCCGTTTTGGGCTAACTGTAAGTCATCCACATCCATCTGTGATCACCTGTTGCTATACCATACGTAGGGGGCAAGGCGCGAGTTGCAAAAAGGGGCGACTTTCGTCGCCCCTGGTAAGTTGGTTTACAGATATAGCGTGTGCGCCGGCTGCGGCGCTTAGAGGATTCTGGCCGGTTGTTGGATGTCATTGAGCAAGAAGGATTCCGGCTCTTCGTCCTCATCGCTCAAGAGCGTGCCTTTGGGCAATTCCTTTTCGATGAGGACCCCTTCATATTCCTCAATCGGGCCGTCGGAGCCACGAATATCGCCCCGGTAGCCGGTCCCGGCCGGGATGAGCTTGCCGATGATGACGTTCTCTTTGAGGCCATACAGGTGATCTTCATCTGAGCGTACGGCCGCATTTGAAAGAATTTTGATCGTGTGCTGGAAGGATGCGGCGGACAGGAAGGACTCTGAAGCCAGCGCCGCCTTGGTCAGACCCAGAAGCACCTGGCGCGCGCGCGCCGGGGCTTTGCCTTCAGTCACCAGTTGCCGGTTGATGTGCTCAAAGATCACGCGATCTACCAGGTCGCCGGGCAGGAATTCGGTATCGCCCGATTCCGACACCAACACCCGGCAGAGCATCTTGCGGATGATGATCTCAAAGTGCTTGTCGGCAATGTTGACACCCTGCGAGCGATACACTTGCTGCACTTCGCTCAATAGATGCACCTGCACGGCTTCGCGCCCTTGAACGTTGAGGATACGGTGCGGGTTGGGGACGCCTTCGTACAACTGCGTGCCCACTTCCACCTGCTGACCCTCTGCCACCAACAACCGGGCGGCCGGCGGCACCTGATAGGCGCGTTCTTCGCGCACTTCGTAGACCAGGATGATATCTTGCCCCTCCCGATGAATGCGGCCTTTCGCTTTGGCTCGCAATTCTTGCGGCGGCTCAGCGTTGCTGCGGGCCAGCAGCGCCTCATGTTCGATGGTATCGCTATCTTCAACAAGGATTTCCCAATCGTCTGGGATGTCGTAGCTGACCTTCTTGACCTGGCTGTTAACCACGGCGACGGTCGTCACATCGCCCTCGCGGGTGACGTGGATAATGCCATCAATGTCGGTGATTTCGGCTTCACCGCGCGGGGCTTTGCGCGCTTCCAGCAATTCTTCCACGCGGGGCAGACCACTCGTGATGTCGCCACCGGAAGAGGCCGTGCCGCCAGTGTGGAAGGTGCGCAACGTCAATTGGGTGCCCGGTTCCCCGATGGATTGCGCCGCGATGATGCCCACCGCCGTTCCAATTTTGACCAGGCCGCCGCGTCCCAAGTCGCGCCCGTAGCACAGGCTGCAAATGCCCAATTCCAGTTCGCAGGTCATTGGCGAGCGGACGTAAACTTCCTCGATCTCCAGGCGTTCGATGAGGTCCGCGATGTCTTCGTCAATTTCTTCATTGCGCTCGACGATCACCTCGCCGGTTTGCGGGTGGATCACCGGCGCCGCCGCCGCGCGTCCCAACAGCCGGGTGGTCATTGGCTGGCCGGCGATGTTATCCTTGCGCCGGATCCAGATGCCGGTGCGCGTGCCACAGTCGTGCGCGTTGATGATGATGTCCTGGGCCGTATCCACCAGACGGCGCGTCAGATAACCGGCGTCGGCGGTGCGGAGCGCGGTGTCGGCCAACCCCTTGCGTGAGCCATGTGTGGAGATGAAGTATTCCAGCGCGGTCAACCCCTCGCGCAGGTTCGAGCGAATAGGCAGGGGAATGATCCGCCCGGACGGGTCGGCCATCAAACCGCGCATCCCGGAGAGCTGCGCAATGGGGCCAAAACCACCCTTGGACGCGCCGGATTTCGCCATCACTGAGATGGGGCCTTCCGGTTCCAATCGGTTGGCGACGGCTTTCGAGACCTGATCGCGCGCGCGCGACCAGATTTCGATGGTGCGATTGTATTGCTCTTCTTCCGTTAACAGCCCGCGTCGGTATTGCCGTTCAATTTCCGCGACTTCTTGCGTAGCCTCATTGAGGATTTCACCTTTTTCTTCTGGCACCGTCAGATCATAGACGGAGATGGTCACGCCGGAAATGGTAGCGTACTTGAAGCCCAATGCTTTGATAGCGTCGGCGAATTCCACTGTGGACTCGGTATCCCGCTTGCGATAGCACAGCGCGATCAGGTCTTGTAGCGCGCCTTTGTCCAGTGGGCGATTGATGAAGCGTAGCGCGTCAGGGACAATGCGGTTGAAAATCGCGCGTCCCACGGTCGTTTCCACAGGTTGCTTGGGGGCCGGGCGATGATCATAGACTTGCCCCACCTTGATTTTGGCGTGGAGGCTCACGGCACCCAGCGCGTAGGCCATTTCGACTTCATCGAGGTCGGCGAAGACTTTGCCGTCGCCTTTGGCCTGGGCAACGTCCATCGTCATATAGTAAATGCCCATGCACATATCCTTGGACGGGCCGATGACCGGCTGCCCATCGGCGGGCTTGAGCAGATTGTGGGAGGCCAGCATCAGCTTGCGGGCTTCTTCGACAGCCTTGCGCGACAGCGGGACATGCACGGCCATTTGGTCGCCGTCGAAGTCGGCGTTGAAAGCCGAGCAGACCAGCGGGTGCAATTGGATAGCTTTGCCTTCCACCAGAAGCGGCTCAAAGGCCTGGATGCCCAGACGGTGCAGCGTCGGCGCGCGGTTGAGCATCACCGGGCGGTCCGAAATGACCTCTTCCAATACCTCCCAGACTTCGGGGCGCTGCCGTTCGATGAGGCGCTTGGCGGCTTTCACGTTGGTGGCGTAGTTGTATTCCACCAGACGCTGGATGATGAACGGGCGATACAACTCCAACGCCATTGTCTTCGGCAAGCCGCACTGGTGTACTTTCAACTCCGGCCCGACCACGATGACCGAGCGCCCGGAATAGTCCACGCGCTTGCCGAGCAGATTGCGGCGGAAGCGGCCTTTCTTCCCTTTGAGCATATCGCTGAGCGATTTGAGTTGGCGGCGCCCGCGCCGGCTCATGGCTTTGCCCCGCTGGCTGTTGTCAATGAGGCTGTCTACAGCTTCCTGCAACATCCGCTTTTCGTTGTTGATGATGACCTCCGGCGCGCCTAACTCTAACAGGCGCTTGAGGCGATTGTTGCGGTTGATAACCCGCCGGTATAAATCGTTGAGATCGGAAGTGGCAAAGCGGCCACCATCCAACTGCACCATGGGCCGCAGTTCGGGCGGCAGCACCGGCAGCACCGTCAAGATCATCCATTCGGCCCGGTTATGGCTTTTTCGGAGCGCTTCGACGACCCGCAACTGACGGGTCGCCTTTTTGCGGCGTTGCGCCGAGCGGCCAAAACGGACTTCGTGCCACAGTTCGTTGGACATTGTTTCCAGATCAAGTGTTGCCAGCAGTTCGTAGATAGCTTCAGCGCCCATCCCGGCATGGAAGACCTGCCCCCAGCGCTGGCGCAACTCACGGTAACGTTGTTCGTTGTAGAATTGTAACGGCGCGATGCTCAGCAATTCTTCCCGCAGTTCATCGTAATGATCGCGGATGATCGTGATTTTGTCATGGAGTTCCTCACGCACCCGCTGGATTTCTTCCTGGGCTTCATTGCTGCTCACCCCGTTGTCAGCAGCGCCACCTGGCGTCAGGGAATCCTTTTCCCGGCTCCGGATTTCTTGTTCCAAGGCGTCGAGGGCGTCCTGAGCGATGGTGTTGAGGGTGGCATATTGATCGCGGGTGATGACTGTATCGGCCTCAACGATCACGGTTTCGGTTGCCGTGAATACGATCGGCTCAGGGGTTGTCCGTCCCATCATGCCTTCCAGTCGGTCGCGCAGCCGCTTGGCTTCCGCCAGGATCGCTTCGGTGCGATTATTGAGTTCTTCGTCGAGTTTGGCCTTTATTTCGTCGCGTGCGGCCAGGGCTTGCTGGTGTTCTTGCGCCTGGCGTCCTTCCAGATCGCCAATGCGCGTGCTGGCGGCATCATCCATCGTGGTCATGCGCGACCGCTCTTCGTCGTCAATGCGCTTGAGCGCGCGCTGGCGGGCTTCTTCGTCCACCGAGGTGACGATGTACTGGGCAAAATACAGGACCCGGTCAAGATTGCGCTTGCTAATGTCCAGCAAAATGCTCAGGTGACTGGGGATGCGGCGGGTGTACCAGATGTGGGCTACTGGCGCGGCCAGCGTGATGTGCCCCATGCGCTCTCGGCGGACTGAGGTGCGGGTGACTTCAACGCCGCATTTGTCACAAACGATGCCCCGGTAGCGGATGCCCTTATATTTGCCACAATAACATTGATAATCGCGGGTTGGGCCAAAGATGGCTTCGCAAAACAGGCCGTCTTTTTCTGGGCGCAGCCGCCGGTAGTTAATGGTTTCCGGCTTCGTGATTTCCCCATACGACCATGATAGGATGTCGTCGGGTGAGGCTAGGCTGATGCGCAACATCTTGAAGGTTCGTGCTTCAGTTACTCGTTCTTCACGATTCATTTATCCCCCCTGTTGATAGCAACAAAAAAACAAGCGCAGAGACATGATCCCCCTCGGCGCTTATTGGTCGTGGATTCCTTGTGACATAGTAGGTTACATTATAGTAAGTTTTTAATAAAAGTCAATTTGAATTTGGGATTTATTGTTTGGGATTTGGGATTACTGGTTTGCCCGTTTGTATGATTCTGGTATCATTGCACGGTGGAGATGAATGATGAGTAATATTCGCGGACTTATCAAAACTATGCGCCCCAAGCAATGGATCAAGAATGGCTTTGTGTTTGCGGCGCTGGTGTTCGATGCCAAAGTGACGCAGTGGCCCTATGTCTGGCGGGCGCTGGCCGGTTTTATCCTGTTTGTTCTGGTCTCGGGCATCGTGTACGTCATCAATGACCTGGCGGACATGGAACGCGACCGCCAGCACCCCAAAAAATCGCGCCGCCCCCTGGCTTCAGGTGAAGTATCGCCGCGCGTGGCGCTGATTTTTGCCATAGTAGGCAGCCTGGCGGCGTTGGGCGTGGGGTTGTGGTTCTTCCCGGCTTTTGGGATGATCTTACTGGGGTACTGGTTGTTACAACTGGCCTATTCTTTCTGGCTTAAGTCCATTGTGCTACTGGATGTGATTACTGTGGCGCTGGGGTTTGTGCTGCGGGTGGCCGGCGGCGCCTTGCTGGTCAATGCTGAGCGTTTCTCGCCCTGGTTGTATCTTTGCATGACGTTGGTGGCCTTGTTTATGGCTTTGGGGAAGCGCCGGGGTGAGTTAGTCCTCTTGGGGACAGAGGCGGGGAATCACCGGGATATCCTTAAGGAATACAATTTCGCCCTGTTGGATCAGTTGATCGGCGCCATCACGTCGGCCACCATCCTGGCCTATGCCTTCTATACCTTTTCCGCCCCTAATTTACCGGCCAATCATGGGATGATGTTGACGATCCCGTTTGTTATCTATTGCTTTTTCCGCTATCTCTATTTGATTCACGTTCAGGGCACCACGTTGGCGCCAGACGAGGTCGTTTTGACCGACCGCCCTTTGCAGGTGGCCTTTGTGCTATGGGGGCTGATGGCTACAGGAATTTTGTATCTGGGGTAGTGGCCTATGGAAAACTCTATTATCGAACGTTCCGCGCCGGGGAAAGTCATCCTGTGTGGTGAACACAGTGTCGTTTATGGACGTCCAGCTATTGCCGTGCCGGTCAGCGACTTGCGCGCCCATGCGTATGCCAAGAATGGAGGGCGGCATAGGGGGGTGCGGGTTCACGCGCTCGACCTGGGGCAAGAGGTGCGGCTGCGGGACGCGCCGCCGGATAATCCCCTGGCTAAGACGGTAAGCTTGGTGTTGTCCCATTTCGGTGTGGACGAGCCGGATGTGATGGTCACGCTCAAGTCCGATTTGCCGATTGCTTCGGGGATGGGGAGCGGCGCCGCGGTTACAGTGGCGATTGCCCGCGCCCTGAGCGCCTATTTAGGGGAGGAATTGCCCACCGATATTGTCAATGCATTGACTTATGAGGTGGAAAAAATTCATCATGGCAATCCTAGCGGCATTGATAACACGGTGGTCGCCTGGGAAAAGCCAGTGTATTTTGTCAGAGGACAACCGCCGCAGGTGTTTGAGATTGGCAAGCCCTTCCACTTGTTGGTGGCTAACAGTGGCATCGCCAGCTCGACCCGCGAAGCTGTCGCTGATGTGCAGGCCCAATGGCGGGCCGCGCCGGAACACTACGATATGATTTTTAACTGCATTGGCAATATCGCCCGGGCCGCGCGGGTGGCCGTGCAGGAGGGCGCATTGCAAACGCTGGGGGTGCTGCTTGACGAGAATCACCGGCTTTTGCGGATGTTGGGCATCTCGTTGCCGGAGCTGGATCAACTGACCGAGGCTGCGAAGCAGGCCGGCGCCTATGGCGCAAAGTTGACCGGTTCCGGGTTAGGGGGGAACGTGATTGCGGTCACCGACGGCGACCATGTTCCGGCAGTGATAGCGGCTTTACGCAGCGGCGGCGCGGTCAATGTCTGGCACACGCAGGTAGGGGCGCCGGCGTAATCCGGAGTGCGACCTGTGGATGAAAAATTGGTTTTCGTCAAGCTGGGTGGCTCGCTCATCACCGATAAGCGGGAGCGGGCGACGTTACGCAGTGGGGTGTTGCCCCGCATGGCGCATGAGCTGCGCGAGGCGTTGACGGCCTCCCCGGATTTGCGTGTGTTGCTAGGGCACGGCTCCGGCTCGTTTGGTCACTGGGAAGCAAAGCGCTATGGCACCCGCCAGGGGGTGACGACGACGGAGCAGTGGCGCGGATTTGTGC